>JAUWXS010000065.1 GCA_030616265.1 Dehalococcoidia bacterium | reverse complement strand
AATAGGAGGCAAAATGAAGCGGTCTAAAATACTGGGTTTAGTGCTAATTGTCGCCGTGCTCGCCACCATGGCGCTCATGGGCAGCTGCATCCCTACCGACACTGAAGGCGGAGGCAGCAGCACCATCTATATGATTGTCTTTTTGGTGCTGATCTTCGCCATGTTCTACTTCCTGATGATTCGCCCCCAGCGCAAGAGACAGAAGGAACACCAGCAACTGATGGAGGAGCTGA
The DNA here is from genome assembly GCA_030616265.1 of Dehalococcoidia bacterium. Classification (GTDB taxonomy): domain Bacteria; phylum Chloroflexota; class Dehalococcoidia; order Dehalococcoidales; family BS750m-G39; genus E44-bin88. Next base: position 4,652 of record JAUWXS010000065.1, on the reverse strand, counting down.
GGAAGGGAGACCGGGTAATTACCGCCGGCGGCATCTACGGAGTGATTGAAAACGTCAGCGAGGATAGCGTCGTCATCAAGGTGGAATCAGGGACGACAGTGAGGGTCGCTAAGGGCAGCGTCGCCCTCAAGCGAGAGATGTAGGATTTTTATCCGGCTGGCTTATTACGGGCCAGCCCGTGAGCGGCAAGTAAGCGCTCATCGGCCAAAATCTGGCTGGTGGCGCCATCGGCAACTACTTCTCCGCGGTCAAGGATTATCGCCCTCGGGCACAGCGCCTGGACCAGCTCCAGGTCGTGAGAGGCAATAACCTTGGTTATGGCCAACCCTTTGAGCAGTTCAATGAGCGACCACTTGCTGCCTGGGTCAAGATTGCTGGTCGGCTCGTCAATGACCAGGACCTCCGGATTCATGGCTAATACCGTAGCGATGGCAATGCGTTTCTTCTCGCCGAGGCTGAGATGGTGCGGCGAACGCTTTTCATAGCCCCCCATCCCCACCCAACCTAAGGCCTTAGCCACCACTTCGCGGACTTGAGCCTCGTCATAGCCCATATTGAGGGGGCCGAAGGCGATATCGTCAAAGACAGTGGGGGAGAAGAGCTGGTCGTCGGGGTTCTGAAACACCAGCCCCACCTTGCCCCGCACCCACTTGAGGTTTTTTTCGTTCACCGCTTTGCCCAGGACCCTGACCACCCCGTCGCTGTGCAGGATGCCATTAAAGTGAAGCAGCAGCGTCGATTTGCCGGCGCCGTTGGGGCCAATCAGGGCTATGGTTTCCCCCCGATGCACGACCAGGCTGACGCCGCTCAGCGCCGGCTGGCCGTCGGGGTAGCCGAAGCTAAGGTTATCCACCCTTATAATCTCTTCCACATCTCTCCTTTTAATACCACAGGTTCGCCACCACCACCAGAATAAGGACCAGCCCCAGGGTTAGGGCGAAAAGGGCGTCCCGTTGGCTGAAGCTCGGCTTTTCCAGGGTGCGGGCCTGCCCGTCAAAGCCGCGAGCCATCATAGCCGCATAGACCCGCTCCCCCCGCTCGTAGCTGCGGATAAAGAGGGTGCCAATCATGTTGCCCACGGTGCGGAGCTGCCTTAAGCGCCCGCCGCCGAGGTTGCGGCTGTCCCTGGCCTGCTTCATCCGCATCACCTCGTCGACGAGGACAAAGATATAGCGGTACATAAACGACAGAATCATCACCATCACCCGGGGCAGACGTAACTGCTCCAGACCCTTAAGCAGGTGGGAGAAGCGGGTGGTCGCGGTGAGCAAAATCAGGCTGAGAATAGACAGCCAGGCTTTAGCCAAGATATTCAAGAATACCTGAAGGCCGCTGTAGGTGACCGTAACCTGCCACATCCAGATGTTGTAGCTACCGGCCACCTCCCCCTCTTTAAAGAAGGGAATAAAGATGGCAATCAGGACGACGAAGGGTATGATTGCCAGCGAGCGCCTCAGGACATAGAGGGGGGGCACCCGCGATATGATAATCAGGGTAGCCACCAGGACAAAATACAGGGCGAACGCCTGCCACCGGCTTATGGGCGTGAGCACCACCACTAATATAAAGAACAGGGTGGTAATCAGCTTGGTGCGCGGGTCGAGCCGATGGATAAGGCTGTTCCCCTGGCTGTACTGGTCGAGAAAACTGTGTTTCACGCCGTCCGCCTCTTTCTTGTTTTTAATAGCCAGGCCAGGCCGTAGGCGGCGCCGAACAGTATAAGAGTGCCGACTATTCCTGCCAGTATGGTGGCCAGGGCTTCATTCTCTATACCGGGAAAGACATAGTCGGTAATAACCTGATAGGGGGAATCCTGCCCCAGCCCGATAAAGCCTTTGTCCTCAGCCACCCTCTCCAGCCCGTCGGGTGAGGACGATGCCAGGGGCGCCAGACAGGCTACCGCCAGGCAGATAACCAGTGCGATCAGCCACCACTTTGATTTCATCTTTCTAACCCCCGTTTACTAAATACGTTGCAGCTGCAAAAGGTCGGCTCTGGTAGCCAGCACCAGGCCGAGCACGGCCCCGGTAATCAGCCCCTCGCCGATGCCGATAAGGGCGTGAACGCCAGCCATCGCCGGCAGCACCACCCCGAATGGGGACGAGCCTGAGAGCGCCAGCTCAATGGCGCAGAAGATAGAGGCCAGGAACACCGAGCCCCAGGCGGCGGCAAAGCCGCCAATCAGAGTGCCCCTGCGGTTGGCGCCCGCCAGCCAGGTGACCAGCCTGTAGATATAATAGGCACTGAAGCTGGCGACAATGCCCATATTGAAGATGTTAGCCCCCAGCGCCAGCAGCCCGCCGTCCTGAAAGATGAGGGATTGGGCGATGAGCACGCAGCTCATTATTAATACCGCCGCCCAGGGGCCGAGCAGTATCGCCGCCAGAGCTGCGCCGATAACGTGCCCCGAGGTGCCGCCGGCGACGGGGAAGTTGAGCATCTGGGCGGCAAAGATGAAGGCGGCCAGTATGCCCATCAGGGGCACCTGCTTTTCCCCCAGCTTCCTGCCGACCATCTTAACCGCACCGCCGATACCGCCCGCCGACACGGCACAGGTTGCCGCCACCGTGGCTACGTTAAGGAAACCGTCCGGAATATGCATCAGGGTCTCCTTTCACTAATTGCTATTCAATGCAATTGCAACTGGATGCAAAAGCTAGTCAAAAAAAATTTACCTTCCGCATTTACCGCAGCGCCCGAAGATAGCCAGGTGTCTCAGGTCGGCGCTGAAGCCGTACTCCCGGAGCAAGGCTTCTTTAAGCGGGGTCAGCACCGCTTCACCCAGGTCGATTATGCCGCCGCACTCCTGGCAGACCAGGTGATGGTGGTGCCCCTTGCCTACCGGGTGGTACCTCACCCTGCCCTCGTCGAAGTCGGTCTCGGTGACCAGCCCCAGCTTTTTGAGCAACTCCAGGGTGCGATAGACCGTTGAGATGTTGACATGGGGGTATTTAGCCGCCACCTGGGCATAGATTTCCTCGGCGCTGATATGGCCGTCGCTATGCTCAATGGCCGCGATGGTCATCAGCCGCTGGGGGGTAAGCCGATAGCCCTGCTCGGTTAGCTCTTTGACGATATCTCCAGAGTGGCTCATTGGCGAGGGTATTTTAACAGGGTTTTCGGCTTATTGCAAGGTTGTGCAATTACAAATATTTGCAACCGCTACCCTAGCCCCTATCGCGGCTGTCGAGCATGATGGTTACGGGGCCGTCGTTGTGGATCTCGACCTGCATATACTGCTGGAAGCGCCCGGTTTGCACCTTAAGCCCGCTGGCCTTGGCCTCGTCGACAAAGTGCTCGAAGAGAGCCTCGGCCTGGGGGGACGGGGCGGCCTCGGTAAAGCTGGGGCGGCGTCCCTTCCTGGTATCAGCCAGCAGGGTGAACTGGCTCACCAGCAGCAGCTCAGCCTTAATATCTAAAGCCGAGAGGTTGAACTTCTCTTCATGGTCGGCAAAAATGCGCAGGTTGACCAGCTTTTGCGCCAGATAATCAGCGTCTTTCTGGCTGTCGCCGACGGCGACACCGACAAAGGCCACCAGCCCCCGCCCGATGCTGCCCACCACCTCCCCGTCAACGCTGACCGAGGCGCTGGTGACCCTTTGTAAGAGCGCTTTCACTTCCCCTTGCCCTTCTTGCTTTTTTCCTTCCCCTTCTCTCCACCACCCGGCTCAGGTACACCCTTGCGGTTATCGGTGATATAGAAACCACTCCCCTTAAAGATAATCGGCGCGGAGTGGATGACGCGGCGCAGCCTGCCCCCACACTGGGGGCATTTGGCTACCGGCTTGGCCTCAAAACTCTGCTTCTTTTCAAAGCGGTGATGACAGGCATCACACTCGTACTCATAAGTAGGCATAAATCAACCCCATAAGTTTATTTCTTAGCTATTTTAGCGTAACTGGGCGTATCAAAGCAAAAATTCGGCCGCCGCCTCCATGGCCTCGCCGACGACGAAGAGCGAGCCGGCAACGCAGACCAGGTCCTTCTCCCCGGCCAGAGCCAGCGCCCGGGAGAGCGCCGAGGGGACGTCTTCGGCTATGCGGGCTTTTAGCCCCTGGCGGGCGAACTCGGCGGCTAATGGCGCCGGCGCCAGCGCCCGGGGGTGGCGGGAACGGGTGACAATTACCTGGTCAAAGAGAGGGGCAAGCTCGGCGACCAGGCTGGCGATATCTTTGTCCTGTGATGTGCCCATAACCAGGATAGCCCTTTCATAGTCAAGGTACTGCTCAATAGACTGCTTTAAGCTGCGGGCGGCGCCGATATTATGGCTGCCGTCGACTATAAGCAGGGGGCGGCGGCGCAGAATCTGAAAGCGGCCCGGCCAGTTCACCCGCGCCAAGCCTTTAGCCACGCTTTCTTTGGGAATATTAAAGCCCTTATCGGCTAAGACCTCCAGGGCGGCTACGGCCGTGGCGGCATTAACCAGCTGGTGGTCGCCGAGGAGGGGAATAGAAAGCTCGTAGCTGTCTCTCCGTCCCTGCACCCGAAGCCGCTGCCCGTCCAAATCAAAGCTCAAGCTCTGCCAGGTGATATCCTTGCCCACGGTTAACAGCTTTGCTCCACGCTCCCCGCAGACCTTTTTGATTACTTCGGCCGCTTCGGGGGGCTGGGGGGAGGTCACCACCATGCTTTCGGGCTTGATAATGCCGCAC
>JAUWXS010000043.1 GCA_030616265.1 Dehalococcoidia bacterium | reverse complement strand
ACTATACCCTCTTTGCCTTAATTGACGGCGTGGTCGCCTTCGGGCCTACCAGCAACAACCGGAGGAAGGTCAGCGTCTACGCTGGCTGAGTAGGTTAATGAAGGGCAAGATTCACCCCGAGTTTTATACCGATGCCAGGGTAACCTGTGCCTGTGGCAGCACCTTTACCGTCGGCTCCACCAAGAAGACGTTAAAGGTCGAGCTTTGCAGCAAGTGCCACCCATTTTTTACCAGGGAGCGCCGGATGGTGGACACCCTGGGGCGAGTGGAGCGGTTTAAGAAGCGCTACAAGCTGGAGGATTAACTAGATATCTTGATGAGAGCAGGAGCGGGCTGGTAGAGCCGCTCCTTTTTTATTATGGCTAAGAGATTCTATTAAGGAGGTCAGGCGGTTATCGAGGGGGTGATGATGCGGGGGCGGAAGGCGATGGTAACCGCCGTGCGTCGTCCCAGCGGCGAGCTGGCTATGGATACTCGGCCGCTGGGGGGTATCTATTCCGGCTGGATGAGGAAAACCCCCCTGCTCCGGGGCGTCATTGTTTTGATTGAGGTCATGGTGCTGGGGATAAAAACCCTGCTCTACTCGGCCAATGTCTCTCTGGAGGAGGAAGAAGCCGAGATTTCGGGGTGGCTGGTCTGGCTGCTGGTGGCCGCTTCCCTGGCGGTAGCCGTTGTCCTCTTCTTCCTGGCACCCCTTTTCCTTACCAAGTTGCTTGGCTCTTATATCACTTCGTCAGTGGTGTTTAGCCTGGTAGAGGGTCTTATCCGGGTGGCTATTATTATTCTCTACCTGGCAGTGATAGGGCTGATGCCCGATATTAAACGCTATTTCGCCTATCACGGCGCCGAGCACAAGACGGTAAATGCCTATGAGGGCGGAGTTCCGCTGGAGGTAGAAGCCGTCAGGAAGTGCAGCACGGCCCATGTCCGCTGCGGCACCGGCTTTCTCTTTACCGTGGTCATCATCGCCATCATCGTCTTTGCCTTTGTCGGCTTGCCGTCGTTGTGGCTGCTGGTGCTATCGCGGATTCTGCTGCTGCCGGTGATTGCCGCCATCGGCTATGAGGTGCTCTATTTCAGCGGGCGGCATACCAATAACGTCTTGGTCAGGGTGGTTCTGGCCCCTGGGCGGTGGCTGCAGAGGCTGACCACGAGGGAGCCTGACGACGCTCAGCTTGAGGTTGCCATATCGGCGCTGAAGAGGGCGGTGGAGCTGGACGAGGCGAAGGCGACATAAGCCTCTCCTCCCCCGGGGGGAAACAGTTCACGGGTGGCTAGCTTTAATTGTTTGTTTTTAGAGTTATGTTAATTCAGGCAGGAATCGAGGAAAAAGGGCATTTGTTTTGGTCTCTCCGTTATGGTAACTAGGCACGGATTTGGGTTAAAGTTTATTTGTTTTTCTGCCCCGTTATGTTAATCTCTAGTCTTTCACGTCTTTTTCGGTTAGCTCCTGGAAGAAGCAGGTGTCGTTGCCGGTGTGGCAGACGGGGCCGCTGGCTTTGCCTTTGATTAAGATGGTGTCGCTGTCGCAGTCTTTCCAGATGGAGCGCACCTTGAGGATGTTGCCCGAGGTTTCGCCTTTGTGCCAGAGTTCCTGGCGGCTGCGGCTGTAGAACCAGGCTTCGCCGCTGGTTAGGGTGCGGCGCAGGGCTTCTTCGTTCATGTAGGCGAGCATGAGGACTTCGCCGCTGTCGGCGTCCTGGGCGATGGCGGGGATTAGGCCTTTTTCATTGAATTTGATGTCTTTGGTTAGTTTCATTTTTTAGCCCCTTGGGGACGGGTTGCCTCATTATATAACATTTTTGGGGGTTTTGCTCCCCACCCCGATTTTATCTATTCCCGCCCGCCGCCCTTTAAGGTAAAGAGGGGTTTCACCCCTCTTAAACACCCCCGATGATTCTAACTCTAGGAGGCGTTAGTCTGCATATAGCTTGGGGGAGTTGAAGAGGGGGCATAGCCCTCTCTGGGAAAGACCTTTGCGGGTGGGCTGGTGTGGGAGAAACCACCTGGGGTGGGGGTAATATCGTTTAACTTATGATGTCAAGTGCCTTCTTAAGGTCTATATCCCCGGTATAGAGGGCGGTGCCGACGATAGCGCCTTCGGCGCCGAGGGACTTGAGCATTTTGAGGTGGTTTAGAGATGAGATACCGCCGGCGGCGATGATGGGCTTTCTGATGGTGTTTATAAGCTCGGCGGTGGCGGCGAAGTTGGGCTCGGTGAGGGTGCCGTCACGGCTGATGTCGGTATAGATAAAGCGCTTTACTCCCAGGGGGGTCATGGAGCGCGCCAGCTCTGCCGCCTTGAGCTCGGTTTCCCGGCGCCAGCCGTGGGTGGCAATATAGCCTTCACGGGCGTCGATGCCGACGATGATAGTGTCGCGGTAGCGCTTACATGCCTCTTTAACAAGGTCGGGGTCTTCGACGGCGGCCGTGCCTAAGATAACACGCTCGACGCCGGCCTTGAGCAGTTGGTGTATGGTCTCAATGTTGCGGATGCCTCCCCCGAGCTGGGTGGGGATTAATAATGCCCGGGCGATATCGGTGATGATATCCAGGTTGCGGACCTCGCCCTCAGCGGCGCCGTCAAGGTCAACGATGTGCAGCCTGGGCGCCCCCAGCGACTGCCACTGCAGGGCGGCCTCTACCGGGTCGTCGGAGAATACCGTTTCCTGCTCATAGTCGCCCTGGTAGAGGCGAACGCACCTGCCGCCTCTGATATCTATGGCCGGGATGATTTCCGTAGCAACTCACCTACAGGTTGATATTAGAGTATTTTCTCCAAGGTCGGGCCAGGAATGCTTTGTTATCTTTATTCTTGTTTTCCAGGATATCCAGAGAGCGGTTTATCACCTTCCTGGTATCGCTGGGCATTATGATATCGTCGATATAGCCCCGCTCGGCGCCCTTATAGGGGTTCTCGTAGGTTTCGTCGTAGTCCTGAATCCTCTGGGCGCGCGTCTCTTCCGGTTTTTTCGATTCCCTTATCTCGCGGGCGAAGATAACGCTGGCGGCGGTCTCGGCGCCAACGATGGTGACCCTGGCCGTGGGCCAGGCAAAGACCAGGTCGGCGCCAATGCCCTTATCCAGCATGCCGTAGTGGGCGCCGGCGTAGGACTTGCGCATGATAATGGAAATCAGGGGTATGGAGGCATCGGCCCAGGCGAAGAGAAGCTTGGCGCCGTGGCGCAGGATGCCCTTCCAGTCCTGCTCGGAGCCGATCATATAGCCGGGGCAGTCCTGGAGGGTAACCACCGGTATGTTATACAGGTCGCAGAACCTGACGAACCGAGCGCCTTTGTCGGAGGCGTCGATATCAATGATTCCCGCCGCCCACATCGGCTGGTTGGTCCAGATGCCCACCGGGCGCCCGTTAAAGCGGGCAAAGCCGGTGATGGTGCTCCGGGCGTGGTCCTTCAGCGTCTCTAAGAAGTAGCCGTCGTCGGCTATGGCATGAATTACCTTGTGCATGTCGTAGGGCTGGGTGGGTTTGTCGGGGATGATGGTATCCAGCTCGGGACAGATGCGCTCGGGGTCGTCCTTGGTCTTGATACGGGGCGGCATTTCTTTATTATTGGAGGGGAAGAAAGACAGGAGCTCCTTGGCCTTGTCGATGGCATCTTTATCGTCTTCAGCCACGAGGTGAGTCTGCCCTGATTTGACGGCATGGGCTTTCCAGCCGGAGAGCTCTTCCAGGGAGATTTCCTCTCCCAGCTGGGTCTTAACAAAGGCGGGACCGGCAATGCCCATGAAGCCGGTTTTTCGGGTCTGGATAAGAAAGTCCTGCATTATGGGGTGGTAAGCCTGTCCGCCCAGGCAGGGACCCAGCAGCAGCGCTATCTGGGGGATTATCCCTGAGGCCTGTATTTGAGCCCGGAATATCCAGCCGTAGGCTTCCAGGGTGTCCATGCCTTCCTGGAGGCGGGCGCCACCGGAGTCGTTCATGCCGATAAAGGGCCAGCCCATGTCCTTGGCGAAGTTGATGGCCCGTATTTCTTTTATGCCGTGATATTCGCCGAAGGTCCCGGCCATCGCCATGAAGTCCTCGGCAAAGGCGACCACCGACCGGCCGTTGACCAGCCCGTAGCCGGTGACCACTCCCTCGGCAGGCACCTCCTTTTTGTCCATGCCGAAGTTGGTCGTCCGGTGCTTGACGAACAGCCCCAGCTCGGTGAAGGTGCCGGGGTCAAATAAATAGTCTATCCTTTCTCTGGCCGTCCACTGCCCCGCCTTGTGGCGCTTTTCGATGGCTTCGGGGGTTGCCATCTGCAGTATCTTGGCTCTCTTTTTCTTATATTCCTCAATCAGCTCTTCAGTTGATGCCATGTTTAAGTCCTCTCCTTCTAGATTCAGGGTAATTATAGCATTATCGCTTGGGGGTTAACAAACAGTCCTTTTCTTGACAGCGCAGGTCTTTCTGCCCCAAAAATTTTATCACCCTCACCCCCTTTATCCCCCTCTCCCTCACAGGGAGAGGGGGAGGAATATGGAAAAGAGGGGCACCCGCCCCTCTTAAACACCCTAGAGAGCTTGGAACTCAAGGGGGCGTTAGCCTGCATATAGTTTGGGGGAGTTTAAGAGGGAGTGAAAACCCCCTCTTGGAAAAACCTTTGTGGGTGGGTCGAAGACTCTTCGAGTTGGTGAGGGAAAGAACAACCTGGGGGGTGGAATGGTTGGGCGAGGAGATTGCTTCGTCGTCCTTCTGGGGAAGAACTCTTCGCAATGACACCTGGGGTGGGGGTGATAAATGATCGCTATTCCTTGACAGGGTAGGGTGGGGTTGGTTAAACTAAACTCACTGCGGTTACTTTTTCGCTTAGGGGCTTCATTGAGCGATAAGGCATTGAATAGCCCACTGGCACCAGAGCCACTGCCCAGGGGCCTGGTTCAGATTTTCACCGGCGATGGCAAGGGGAAGACCTCAGCCGCCATCGGGGCTGTAATCCGAGCCCTGGGTCATGGTATGAAGGTCTATATTGCCTTTTTTATGAAGGGCGCTCACCCCTCCGGCGAGTTCCATATCCTGTCTCAACTATCCAGCGTCACTATGGCCAGCTTCGGCACCGGGGGCTTTGTCGACCCCAAGAATATTAAGCCCGAGGAAAAGGGGGAGGCAGAAAGGGCTCTGGCGGCTGTACGCGAGGCGATGCTCAGCGGCAAATACGACCTGGTGGTATTGGACGAGGTGAACCTGGCGGTTGCCTTTGGTCTGATTGAACTGGAAGATGTGCTGAAGCTCATCGACGATAAGCCCAAGAATGTGGAGCTTATCCTGACCGGCCGGCGGGCTGACAGCAAGTTGGTGCAGGCGGCTGACCTGGTTACCGAGTGCTTGAAGATTAAGCATCCTTACGATATGGGGGTAGCGGCGCGGGGTGGGGTTGAGTTTTAGTTTTTAATTTTTATAAACTAATTTTTGGCAAGGAGGCATTATGGCGGTCACGTTGAGCGTAATCAAGGCTGATGTCGGCGGTTATGTCGGGCATTCCGATTCCCATCCTGATATTTTGGAGCTGGCCCGCGAGTGCACCGATAAGGCCAAGAAGAGCGGGTTGCTTATTGACTGTTACGTAACCAAGTGCGGGGACGACCTGCAGTTGATTATGACCCACCAGCAGGGCGAGGGGAATGAGAAAATCCATAAGCTCGCCTGGGACACCTTTATTGATTGCACCGAGATGGCCAAGAAGCTGAAGCTGCACGGGGCGGGGCAGGACATGCTCGCCGACGCCTTTTCGGGCAACGTGCGCGGGATGGGGCCGGGGGTGGCCGAAATGCAATTCGAGGAGCGGGGAGCGGAGACGGTTATTATCTTCATGGCCGATAAGACCTCGGCGGGTGCCTGGAACCTGCCGCTCTACAAGATGTTCGCCGACCCTTTTAATACCATAGGCCTGGTTATTGCCTCTAATATGCACCGCGGTTTTGCCTTCGAGGTGCAGGATGTCAAGGAGCATAAGAAGATAACCTTTAATGCTCCCGAGGAGATTTACGACCTGCTGGTTTTCATCGGGGCGCCTTCGCGCTTTATGGTGAGGGCGGTCTATCACCGCGAGACCAACGAGATTGCGGCGGCGTCATCC
>JAUWXS010000129.1 GCA_030616265.1 Dehalococcoidia bacterium | reverse complement strand
TCCAAGTTGACTGTAGCCACATCTTTTTAAGCTGCCGAAGTCAGGCTATGTCCTTAACCAGGTTAGCCATTTCAATGGCGCTGACGGCGGCTTTAAAGCCCTGGTTCCCTTCTTTGGCCCCGGCCCGCCCGATAGCCTGCTCCAGGCTATCGGCGGTGACTACGCCGTAGATAACCGGCAGCCCCGTCTCCAGCCCCACCATAGCAATCCCCTTGGTCACCTCGGCGGCAATGTATTCAAAGTGGGGTGTTCCCCCCCGCACCACCGCCCCCAGGCAGATAACGGCGTCATAGCGCTTGGTCTGGGCTAATTTCTTGGCCACCAGGGGTATTTCGAACGAGCCCGGCACCCAGGCAACATCGATATCTTCCTGGTTAACGCCGTGGCGAAGCAGGGCGTCCTGCGCCCCCTCAAGCAGCTTCTGGGTAATAAACTCGTTGAAACGGGAAACAACCAGCCCGAACTTCAGCCCCTTCCCTACCAGCATTCCTTCGATAGGCTTGCTCATTGCTTTCTCCTTATAATTTAATTATCGGCAACATCCGGTATCTCCAACCGGTGACCCATCTTCTTCTGTTTGGTCGCCAGGTAATCACGGTTATAGGGGTTGGGGGTGGTGATAATGGGTATTTTCTCCACCACCTTCAGCCCGTAGCCCTCCAGACCGATCACCTTCTTGGGGTTGTTGGTCAGCAGCCGAATCTCACTCAGCCCCAGGTCGGCCAGGATTTGGGCGCCGATGCCGTAGTCCCGAAGGTCGGAGGGGAAACCCAAGGAAAGGTTAGCCTCCACCGTATCCAGCCCCTCATCCTGAAGTGCATAGGCACGAATCTTATTATGGAAGCCGATGCCCCGCCCCTCCTGCCTCATATAGAGGAAGACGCCCCGCCCCTCTTTAGCAATACTCTCCATAGCTAAGGCAATCTGGTCGCCGCAGTCACAGCGCAGGCTGCCGAAGACATCCCCGGTGAGGCACTCGCTGTGCACCCGCACCAGGACGGGCTCCTCGGTATCTATATCCCCCAGCACCAGCGCCAGGTGTTCGTCGGGGTCGATATCGCTGCGGTAGGCGATAGCGGTAAACTCGCCGTACCTGGTGGGCAGCTTAGCCTCAGCCACTCGGTGCACCAGCTTTTCGTGGCGGCGGCGGTAGGCGATAAGGTCGGCTACCGAAATCATCTTGATGCCGAACTTATCCGAAATCTCCTCGAGCTGGGGCAACCGCGCCATGGTGCCGTCTTCGTTCATAATCTCGCAGATAACCCCGGCGGGATAGAGCCCGGCTAATTTGGCTAAGTCGACGATGGCTTCCGTCTGCCCCGCCCGCACCAGGACACCGCCCTCTCTCGCCCGCAGGGGGAAAATATGCCCCGGGCGGACTAAATCGTCGGGCTGGGTGGCGGGGTCAATAACGGTTTTAATTGTCTGCGCCCTATCGGCTGCCGAGATACCTGTGGTGGTGCCACTCTTAGCGTCAACCGAAACGGTAAAGGCAGTGCCGAACTTGCAGGTATTCTCATCGACCATCAGGGGCAACTGCAATTTGTCCAGCCGCTCCCCGACAACCGGCAGGCAGACCAGCCCCCGGGCGTGTTTGGTCATAAAGTTAATCGCCTGGGTAGCTACCTTCTCCGCCGCCAGCGCCAGGTCGCCCTCGTTCTCGCGGTCCTCATCATCGACGATGATGACAAAGCGGCCCTCTTTTATATCCTTAACCGCTTCCGTTATGCTTGATAAACCCATATTTACTCTCCCTGTTAACCTACCAGAAACCCGTGTTCCTGGAGAAAATCAATGGTTATGCCGGAACTATGCGGCTGACTTAATTGTTCCACATACTTGGCAATAATGTCCACCTCCAGGTTGACCACATCCCCCACCCCCCTGCCCCCCAAGGTAGTATGCTCACGCGTATAGCCGACCACCGATACCTGAAACGAATTAGTATTTTTGGAGACGACGGTTAGGCTGACGCCGTCGACGGCGATAAAACCCTTCTCCACGATATAGGACATGAGTTTGGGCGGGACATCAAACCTGAGCAGCATTGCCTCGCCGCTACGGCTAACCGAGCTCACCCTGGCCGCATCGTCGATATGCCCCTGCACCAGGTGTCCCCCCAGTCGCCCCCCCAGGGGCAAAGGTCTCTCTAAATTAATCATATCTCCGGGACGCAAAAGCCCCAGGTTGGTCTTATCTAGTGTCTCCGGCATGACGTCGACGGAAAAGGACTTATTATCAAAACCAGTTACGGTCAGGCATACCCCGTTAACCGCCATACTGGCGCCCTCCCCCATTCCCTCCATAACACCATCAGCGGCGATAGTCAGGCTTCCCACCTGCGCCGAGATAACCTTGCCCACCTCTTCTACGATTCCGGTAAACACATTAGCTCCTCTTTACTTGGCAACATAGCCGCTAACCATCAAATCATCCCCCAACCTCCCCACCCTTACCCTTTCCAGATGGAATGATTGGGCAACCTCGCTTACGCCGTCGCCAGCCACGGCCGTCTTTGCCCCCGCCCCACCAATGATAATGGGGGCGATAAAGGCGATAACCTTATCCACCAACCCCCGGTCAAAGAGAGAGCCGATCAGAATGCCG
>JAUWXS010000097.1 GCA_030616265.1 Dehalococcoidia bacterium | reverse complement strand
ACCAGAAGCTTGCGGCCGGTAAAGCCGGTATCTGATACCGGACCCCCGATGACAAAGCGGCCGGTGGCGTTGACATAATACCTGGTCTTATCGTCTATCAGTTTGGAGGGGATGACTTCCCTGATTACCTGCCTGATGATGTCCTTTTCAATCTGAGCCTGGCTGACATCGGGGTTGTGCTGGGCTCCCATCACTACATTGTCTATGCGCTGGGGGGCACCGTTCTTATATTCTACGGTTACCTGCGATTTGCCGTCGGGGCGGAGGTAGGATAGGATGTTGTCCTTTCTTACCTGAGCCAGGCGCTGGCAGAGCTTATGCGCCAGGGAGATAGGCAGGGGCATAAGCTCGGGCGTTTCGTTGCAGGCAAAGCCCACCATCATCCCCTGGTCGCCGGCGCCAATCTTATCCAGTTCATTGGCTGAAGCCGCCTTGGCTTCCTGCGATTTATCCACTCCCAGGGCAATATCTTTGGATTGCTCCTTGATGGAGACCATTATCCCGCAGGCTTGATAGTCAAAGCCGTATTCGGGGTGGGTATAGCCTACGTCACGGACTACCTCCCGCACTATCTGGGGAATCTCGACATAGCAACTGGTGGCAATCTCGCCGAGAACGATTATCAGGCCGTTGGTTACCGCTGTCTCGCAGGCTACCCGGGCGTAGGGGTCTTGCGCCAGAATGGCGTCGAGGACGGCGTCCGATATCTGGTCGCAAAGCTTATCCGGATGTCCTTCGGCAACCGACTCCGAGGTGAGCATATAGGCTGGTGAACTACTAAAACTGCTTGGCATTTTTCTCCCTTTCTATGTCCCCTGCTCCCAGCTGGCCAGGTATTGCTTTTGTTCCGGGGTCAGGGTATCAATATTAATGCCCATGGACTTTAGTTTCAAGCGGGCTACCTGTTTATCTATTTCTTCGGGCACCGGGTAGACCTTAGTTTTAAGGTTTCCCCTGTTTTTGACTAGGTGTTCCAGGCATAAAGCCTGGTTGGAGAAGCTCATATCCATAACGCTGGCGGGGTGCCCTTCGGCGGCGGCCAGATTGACTACTCTGCCCTCCGCCAGTAAATAGAGGCGGCGGCTGTCTTTCAGGGTGTACTCGTCGACAAAGGGCTTTATCTGCCGCTTACGGCGGGTGAGACTTTCTAGAGCCGGGATATCTATCTCCACATTGAAATGCCCGCTGTTGGCCAGGATGGCTCCATCCTTCATCACCTGCAGGGAGGCTTTATCGATAACGTTTATATCGCCGGTAATGGTAATGAAGACATCACCTATTTTGGCAGCTTCTACTATGGGCATGACCTGGTAGCCATCCATGACTGCTTCCAGCGCTCGCACCGGCTCAACCTCGGTGACGATTACCTGCGCCCCCAGCCCCTGTGCCCTCAGGGCGGCACCGTGCCCGCACCAGCCGTAGCCGCAGACCACCACCTTCTTGCCTGCCCAAAGGACGTTGGTGGCTCTGGTTATGCCGTCAATGGTGCTCTGGCCGGTGCCGTAGCGGTTATCGAAGAGATACTTGGTCTGGGCGTCATTTACGGCAATCATGGGGTATTTTAGCTTGCCCGCTTTCTCTAGGCTGCGCAGGCGGATAACACCGGTGGTGGTCTCCTCGGTGCCCCCGATAACATCGGTAATCAAGTCGGCACGCTTGGTGTGCAGGGTGGTGACCAGGTCGGCGCCATCATCCACGGTAAGCTGTGGTTTATTATCCAGGGCGGTATTGATGTGCTTATAGTATGTTTTCTCATCCTCTCCCTTGATGGCGTTAACCGGGATGCCGTCTTCCACCAGGGCGGCGGCGACATCATCCTGGGTGCTTAAGGGGTTGGCGGCGCACAGGATAACCTCAGCCCCGCTGTCCCTCAGCGTCAGCACCAGGTTGGCCGTCTCGGTGGTTACATGGAGGCAGGCTGAGATGCGGATGCCCTTTAGCGGTTTCTCCCTGGCCAATCTTGCCCTGATTAGTTTTATAACCGGCATCTCGCGGTAAGCCCACTCTATTCGCTTTTTGCCGGCTTCGGCCAGTGAAGGGTCTTTTATATCGTAATTATCTTTTATCAACCTCACCCCCTGTGTCCCCCTCTCCACTCTTGGAGAGGGGGAGGATTTCTAGGAGAGGGGCTTCGCCCCTCTTGGACTCCCAACCCCTTCGCTAAAACTCTAGCTTTAAGGTTACTATTTCGAATGGCTTAACTGCAAGGCGGAATCGGTTGCCTTCGAAGGGCAGCTCGCCCTCTTCTCTCTCCAGTAAATCGACCACGGTCAGTCTTTTAATGGCCTTGAATAGCTCCACCTCAGCCTGGGTGCTCTCTCCCGTGGTCTCAAAGAAGCGCAGGATAACAGCGTCGCTGTCTTCGGCTTTCTTCAGGGTGGAGAGGATAAGGTTGTGGGGCGAGAGCTTCAGGAATGAGTGCTCGGCGGGCAGAGCCCCTTTGGCGTTAGCCTGGATGGCGATGGGCACACGGTTAAATTCCGGTGCCTGTTTATACATCTCAGCCTGCCTCCAATCGCCATCGTGGGGCTGCACGGCATACTCAAAGGTATAGGACCTCAGCTCCAGGGCATCGGGGGTGGGGACTAAAGGCCCGGCCACGCCGTCGGCGGAGAGTCCGTAGACCCCCCGGAAGAGGGTGATATAGGCAGCGGTGCCTACCTTTTCCACCGCCGGCAGTCCCTTATTCATAAAGGTTACCCCCCGCGTCCCGTCGCTGACATCAAACCAGCTTAAGAAATTAGGTATCCCCGATGGTTGGGCTCCCCCGCCCCGGATAAAATACTCGGTCGGCTCAGAGATAACCCCGAATTGCGTCTCCCGGAAGCAGACCTTCCGGTCAATTCCGGTATCAAACTTGACCCTCAGCCTTATATTGGGGTATTTATTATCAATTCGGGTAATAAATTCCAGGCGGGGGAGGTCGGCGAAAATTATCACCTCTTTGCGGATATCCAGCGTTTTATACTTGTAGAGTATGGGGGGGAACCTTTCTTTAAGCCGGTAGGGCCAGGTGAGGCAGTAATACTCGTTTTCAAAAGTCACCCTTACCCTTGAACCTTCGTTCTCTATACGAAAGCCTTTGGGCTTGAAGCTTCCGTATTTTATGCCTTCGCCCGATTCGCTCTTGATTAGCTCGGGATAAAATCGGCTGCGGTGGTAGTAGAGGTCGCCGACCTCGTCCTCAATGATAATCTCATTGCCGCTCAGCAGGCGGTTGCCGGCTTTATCGTCGACCTCGATTATCCCGCTCTGGTCGTCCACTTTCAGGCGGAAAAAGGGCGTTTCTATCTCGTTGCCTTTAATTTTTATCCCCTCTGACGGCTTCTTTTTCCGGGGGGCGGGCTTATGCACCTTGTAGCCCAGTGGGGGCACGTCGGCGATAAAACCGCCCTGGGCCGATTCAACCCAGTTCCTGGTCGGCCAGGAGAG
>JAUWXS010000099.1 GCA_030616265.1 Dehalococcoidia bacterium | reverse complement strand
CGCTACCGGGAAATGGTGGCAAAGCTGAAATAATGTTATTGGCCATAGATAGCTCAACCGATACCGCCAGCCTGGCTCTTGTCGAGGAGGGCAGGGTGCTGGCTGAGGCAAGCTGGCGCTGCAGGCAGAACCACAGCGTGGAGCTTTTGCCCCGCCTTACCCAATTGCTGGATGAAGCTCAAGTCAGCCTCAAAGATACGAGCTGCGTTATCGTGGCTAAAGGCCCCGGCAGCTTTAACGGTCTGCGGGTGGGCTTAAGCACGGCCAAGGGCTTGGCCTTCAGCCTCTCCGTCCCCATCATCGGCATCAGCAGCCTGGAAATGGAGGCCTACCGCCACGCCGAAACCGGATTGCCAATCTGCCCCATATTCAACGCCGGCCGGGAGGAGATTGCCACCGCCCTCTACCAGAAAAAGGACGATGGCTGGCGCCAGCTTACTCCCGAACACATAACCACCGTCGACGCCCTGAGCGCCGAGATAAACGAGAAGACCGTGTTCTGCGGGGAATACGTAAGCCTGATTGCCCACCAGCTAAAAGAACGGCTCAAGGAAAAAGCGATAATAGCCCCCGACCAGTTGCGCTCGGCCGTCCTGCTCATTGAGCTGGCAAAACCAAGGATTGACGCTGGCGACTACGACGACCCCGCCACCCTGCAACCCCTCTATCTCAGGCGGCCGGCCATCACCAAGCCCAAACGCCATAAATATTAACGATGGAGGCTCAAAATGACGAACTGGCCTCAACTACCGGTTGACACGGTAAAGGAATCCGCGAAGTGCTTTGCCTGCGGGCAGCAAAACCCCATCGGCTTGAAACTCAAATTTAGCTGGGACGGCAAAGTGGTCAAGGCCGAGTTCACCCCCGGCGAGCTTCACCAGGGCTGGGCGGGGCTGGTGCACGGCGGAATTATGACCTGCCTCCTCGACGAGGCGATGAGCTACGCCGCTTTATACAGCGGGGTGAACGGCCTGACCGCCCGGATGCAGACCAGGTTTAAACGCCCACTGCCCATAGACGAGCCGCTCACCGTCACCGGCTCCGTAACCAGAAAGACGAGGCGGCTGGTGGAGACGAAAGCGGAACTAAGGCTCGCCGACGGCACCCCGGTCGCCGAGAGCACCGCCACCATGTATATCTTTTTGGTAAAGAGGGAGCCGAGGGTCAATGCCTGAAATCGAAGCCGTTATCTGGGATATGGACGGAGTGCTCGCCGACACCGCCCCCCACCACCTCCGCGCCTGGCAGGAAATCTTCTCTAAAAGAGGCATTAACTTCACCGAAGCCGACTTCAAGCGCGGCTTCGGCATCAGAAACGATGCCATAATCAGAAACATCCTGGGCAAGCAGGTAACTAAAGACGAAATAGAAGCCATCGCCCGGGAAAAAGAAAAGGCCTTCCGCCGCATAATAGGGCAAAACATGAGCCCCCTCCCCGACGCCCTAAGGCTGCTCCAGTCTCTTGATGAGCACGGCGTCAGGATGGCCATAGCCTCGTCAACCACCATAGAAAATATCCGGCTTATTATAGGCGGCCTGGGCATAGCCAGTTGCTTTAAGGCTGTCGTCACCGGCCACGATGTCACCGAGGGCAAACCCAGCCCCCAGGTCTTCCTCCTGGCCGCCCAAAGGCTGGGAGTTGATCCCAAAAACTGCGTTGTCGTTGAGGATGCGGTAGCGGGGGTTGTGGCGGCCAAGAGCGCTGGCATGTATTGCCTGGCCGTCACCAATACCCACCCCCGAGAAAAGCTCAAGGAAGCCGACCTTATCGTGGATACCCTGGAGGCGGTAAGCATAAAAGACATATTGAAATTGATAAAATAACCTAGTATCCTCTATAAGAAGAGTCCAAGAAGGACGCCAGCCCCCGGATATACAAAGGGGAGTTTTGAAGAGACGACAGCCTATCGATATTGAAAGGGGTGTTTAAGAGGGGCGTAGCCCCTCTTTTAAAGAAATTCTTCCCCCTCTCCAAGAGTGGAGAGGGGGCCAATACGGGTTCCCTGGAAAATCGAAGATTTTTTAGGGCAAATACAGGGGGTAAGGTTGATAAAAATGGAACGTTCTTTAGTCCTGGTCAAACCCGACGCCATGAAAAGAGACCTGGCGGGGGCTATCATCGCCCGCCTGGAGAAGCTGGGCTTAAAGCTGGTGGCCGCCAAGATGCTCCACGCCGACAAAGCCTTAGCCCGCAAACACTACGCCGTCCACAAGGACAAGCCATTCTATGACGACCTGGTGAACTATATCAGCTCCGCCCCGATAGTGGCCTGCGTCTTTGAAGGCAAGGGAGCCATAGAAGCCATCAGAAAGGCGATGGGGGCAACCGATCCGGCTAAGGCGGAGAAGGGAACGATAAGGGGCGACTTCGGGGAGAGTATCGAGCATAACAGCGTTCACGGCTCGGATTCACCCGCCACCGCCGAGGAGGAAATAAAGCTCTTCTTCCCGCCTGGGGAAATATTCGGCTACTGAATCCGCAGCACCGGTGTCGCCTGGCTCCAGAGCTCGTCGAGCTGGTAGTACTCACGCTCAAAAGAGGCAAAGATGTGGACGATAATATCGCCGAAATCGAGCAGCAACCAGCCTGAATCTATAGTCCCCTCGTGGTGATTAGGCAGGATGCCCTCCTGCTTTAGCCGGTGTCCCACCTCGTCATAGATGGTCGAAAGCTGCCTCTCGGAATCGCCGCTGCATATCACGAAATAATCGGCGAAGCTGCACACCTTGCGGGTGTCCAGCAAAACGATGTCAATCGCCTGCTTGTCGGCGGCAGCCTCCACCACCTTGCGCGCTACTTCTATTGATTCCAGCAGTTAGCCTCCATAGACTCAATAATATTATAGCATAGATTTTTTTTATCAACCTCACTGTCACTATAGAGGAAGTCCTTCCCTACCATATGTCATTCTGAAGGAGCGCAGCGACTGAAGAATCTCAAGATAGCCCCTTATCCCCTTAGGTTGTTTTTCCCACACCAGCCCACCCAACAGAGGTCTTCTAAGAAGAGGGGGCAAAGCCCCCTCTTCAACTCCCCCAAATATATGGAGCTGACGCTCCTTTTGAGTTTTCAACCCTCTGGGGTGTTTAAGAGGGGCGTTAGCCCCTCTTTACCTAAACAGGGCGGCGGGCGGGTATAGATAAAATCAGGGTGGGGAGGCTGCAACCCCCTCTTAACTCCCCCCAAACAAGAGTATGTTATAATTATGTTAACCAGTCTAGGGAGGTGAAATGGAAAACCTGCTCTTCGGCACGGGCGGCACCCCCCACACCGCCAGGACCCAATCGGCTATAGACGGCATCAAGCGCATCGCCGAGCTTGGCCTCGGCTGCATGGAGCTTGAG
>JAUWXS010000053.1 GCA_030616265.1 Dehalococcoidia bacterium | reverse complement strand
GCCCACCCACAAAGGTCTTTTCCAGAGGGGGCAAAGCCCCCTCTTTAACTCCCCCAAATCATTATGTAGTCTAAGGGGTGTTTAAGAGGGGCGTAGCCCCTCTTTACCTTAAAAGGGCGGTGGGCGGGAATAGATAAAATCGGGGGGCGCGGGGCGGATAAAAAACCCGGTAAACACTCCCTCCCTTTGTTGACACTAACTTAGCGCAGTTGTAGACTTTAGCCAGAGAAGAAGAGGAGAAGAAATGGATTTTCTAAGCAAAGTCGACCCCGAAATCAGCCGTGCCATAGCCCTGGAAGGTAAAAGACAAAAAGAAACCATAAACCTCATCGCCTCCGAGAACTACGCCAGCCGGGCGGTTATCCAAGCCGAAGGCTCGTTCCTGACCGATAAATACTCCGAAGGCTACCCCGGCAAGCGCTACTACGGCGGCTGTGAAAATATGGATATCGTGGAAAGCCTGGCTATCGAGCGGGCCAAGGAGCTCTTTCACGCCGAGCACGCCAATGTCCAGCCCCACAGCGGGGCTCAGGCCAACATGGCCTCGTACTACGCCCTGCTGGAGTACGGCGATACCGTAATGGGCATGAGCCTGGCTCACGGCGGCCACCTCACTCACGGCGACAAGGTCAGCTTTTCGGGTAAGTCCTACAACTTCATCCCCTACGGCGTTAACCGGGAAACGGAACGGCTTGACTACCAAGAGATTGAAAAGCTGGCAAAAAAGCACCAGCCCAGGCTGATTGTGGCTGGAGCCAGCGCCTACCCCCGCATTATCGACTTCGAGCGCTTTAGAAATATCGCCGATATGGTGGGGGCAAAGCTGATGGTGGATATGGCTCACATCGCCGGCTTGGTGGCGGTGGGCTTACACCCCACCCCCATCCCCTACTCCGAGGTGATAACCTCGACGACGCATAAGACGCTGCGCGGGCCAAGAAGCGGCTTTATCCTCTGCCAGAAAGACTTTGCTCCGGCAATAGACGACGGTGTCTTCCCCCAGATGCAGGGGGGGCCGTTGATGCAGGTTATCGCCGCCAAAGCCGTCTGCTTTCTTGAGGCGATGCAGCCCGGATTTGTCGACTACCAACGGGCGGTGCTGGACAACGCCCAGGTTCTAGCCGCCGAGCTGAAAAAGCAGGGGCTGCGCCTAATATCGGGCGGCACCGATAGCCACATGGTGCTGGTCGACCTGGCCGAGACCGGCGTCACCGGTAAGCAAGCCGAGGAGGCTCTAGGCAAGGTCGGCATCGTGGTCAACCGCAACACCGTCCCCTTTGACCGGAACTCGCCCATGATAACCGGGGGCATCAGACTGGGCACCCCCGCCGTGACCACGCGGGGCTTCGGCAAAGAAGAAATGAAAAAGATTGCCTCGCTGGTTATTAGAGTAATCAGCAATATTGACGACGCCAGTACTCAGAAAAAGGCAAGCCAGGAGGTCGGCGAGATATGCTCACGCTTCCCGGTGCCCGGCATCGACGACTGAGCCAAATACAATACGTCATTCTGAAGGAGTCCTTCCCCACCCCAATTTTATTTATTCCCACCCACCGCCCTTTAAGGTAAAAGGGGGCTTCGCCCCCTTTAAAACCCCAAATAAAGGGTATATAGGGGTCTAACCCCTGTAGGGTGGGTCAGGGTGGGACGAAACAACCTCCGCTAACAAGAGGGCTAAAGGGGGATGAGCCAGACAAATAATAGTGCTATAATGAGTTAAAGCCGCATTTAAGAGGAGGCAACCAGTGATGGATGAGCTAAAGGTATTCACCGGCAATGCCCACCCCGCCCTGGCCCGGGCGGTGGCTAAATACCTGAAAATACCAGCGGGCAAGTGCGAGGTCTTAACCTTCGCTAACGAGAATATCTTTGTTCGCATCCTGGAGAACGTCCGCCAGAGAGATACCTTTGTTATTCAGCCCCTCTGCTCACCGGTCAATAACAACCTGGTTGAGTTGCTTATCCTGATTGACGCCCTAAAGAGGGCATCGGCGGGGCGCATCACTGCCGTCGTCCCCTATTACGGCTACGGGCGCACCGATAAGAAAGACCAGCCCCGGGTGCCGATAACGGCCAGGCTGGTAGCCGACCTGCTCACCGTAGCCGGGGCTAACCGCCTGCTCACCGTGGACCTGCACGCCGCCCAGATTCAGGGCTTCTTTAACATACCGGTTGACGAGCTGACCGCCCTTTACCTTCTCAGCCGCTATTTTAAGGAAAAGGGGCTTGATGACCTGGTGGTGGTTGCCTCCGATATCGGCGCGACCAAGCGAGCGCGGGACCTAGCCGCCAACCTTAATGCCCCCCTGGCTATCGTGGAAAAGAGGCGGGTGGGTAATGTCGACAAGGCGGAAACGATGAATGTCATCGGTGAGGTGGAAGGCAAGGTAGCGCTTACCGTAGACGACGAGATAGACACCGCTGGCTCCCTGATAAGCGTCGTCTCGGCGCTGGAAAAGCGCGGCGTCAAAGAGATTTACGCCTGCTGCACCCACCCCATATTCTCCGGTTCGGCCATCCAGAAAATAGCCTCCTCGCCGATAAAAGAGGTGGTGGTCACCGACACCGTCCCTGTGGCGGGCAAGAAGAAACTGGATAAGATTACCGTTCTGCCCATAGCCCCGCTACTGGGTGAAGCCATCCACCGCATCCATACCGGTCTGTCTATAGGTGCTATGTTTGAGCAGGGGTGAGCTATGTTTAAATGGCTGGGCGGGTTCGGCGACTCCAACGAGAAAGAGCTTAAACGCCTACAACCCATAGTAGATAGCATTAACCAGCTTGAGCCCGACTTTAAGAAACTTAGTGATGATGGGCTTCGCGCCAAGACCGACGAGTTTAAGGCTCGGATTCAAAAAGGCAGCTCTCTGGATGAGCTTCTACCCGAAGCCTATGCCGCCGTTCGTGAAGCCGCTCAACGGACCATCGGCCAGCGCCACTTTGACGCCCAGCTTCTGGGGGGCATCGTCCTCCACCAGGGCAAAATCGCCGAGATGAAGACCGGCGAGGGCAAGACCCTGGTGGCTACCCTCTCCCTTTACTTAAACTCCCTGACCGGCAAGGGCTGCCACCTGGTCACCGTCAACGACTATCTGGCCCGGCGCGACCCCTACTGGATGGGGCCTATCTACCACGCCCTGGGGGTAAGCGTAGCCAGCATTTACCCCATGCAAAACCCCGATGAGCATACCCCCACCCGCCTCTACGACCCCGACCATGACTCCGGCGACAGCCGCTGGCAGCACTTCCGCACCATCCCACGCCAGGAGGCTTACCAGGCGGATATCACCTACGGCGCCAGCAGCGAGTTCGGCTTTGACTACCTGCGCGATAACATGGTCGTCGACCTGGCCCAGTGTGTCCAGCGCCCGCTGAATTATGCCATCGTCGACGAGGTGGACTACCTCCTCATTGATGAAGCCCGAACCCCGCTTATCATCAGCGCCCCCGATGCGGAAGCCGGAAAGAAGTACCAGATATTTGCCCGCCTTATCCCCGGCTTAAAGAAAGACGCCGATTATACCGTAGACGAGAAGACGCGCGCCGTCAGCCTGACCGATAACGGCATAACCAGTACGGAGCGGATGCTGAAGCGGGAAGGACTGCTCAAGACGCCCAACCTCTATGACCCGGCCAACGCCGATCTGCACCGCTACCTGCGAAATGCCCTCAACGCCAGGGAGGTATATCGGCGCGACCATCAATACGTGGTCAAGGACGGGCAGGTCATTATCGTTGACGAGTTCACCGGTCGGCTGATGTACGGTCGGCGCTACTCCGACGGGCTGCACCAGGCGATAGAAGCCAAGGAACGGGTCAAGGTGCAGCAGGAGAGCCGCACCTACGCCACCGTCACCATCCAGAACTACTTCCGCACGTATGAAAAGCTGGCGGGCATGACCGGCACCGCCCTTACCGAGGCTGAGGAATTCCACAAGATATACAAGCTTGAGGTGATGGTTATCCCCACCAACAAGCCGATGGTTCGCCAGGACCTCCCCGACTACATTTACAAGGACGAAGAGTCTAAATTCAAGGCGGTGGTGCGCGAGATTGAGCAACTGCATAAAGAGGGACGACCGGTGCTCATCGGCACGGTATCTATCGAGAACTCGGAGTATCTTAGCGACCTCCTCAAGAAGCGAGGCGTCCCCCACGAAGTGCTCAACGCCAAACAGCACGAAAAAGAAGCCAACATCGTCGCCCAGGCGGGGCAGCCGGGGGCGGTAACGGTGGCGACCAACATGGCGGGGCGGGGCGTTGATATTATCCTGGGGGGCAACCCCGAGGGTAAAGAGGAAAAGGAGTGGCAAAAAGCTCACCAGCAGGTGCTAGAGCCGGGCGGGCTTCATATCATCGGCACCGAGCGCCACGAGGCGAGGCGAATCGATAATCAGCTCCGCGGCCGCGCTGGCAGGCAGGGCGACCCGGGAAGCTCCCGATTCTATATCTCCCTGGAGGACGATATCGTGCGCCGCTTCGGCGGCGACCGGATTAAGGGCATTATGAAGTGGGCGGGCATGGATGAAGACACCCCCATCGAGAACAAGTGGGTCAACCGCGCCATCGAATCCGCCCAGGTCAAGGTGGAAGGCTACCACTTCGATATTCGTAAGCACCTGGTTGACTACGACGATGTGGTCAATAAGCACCGCGAGCTTATCTATGAAGAGCGCAAAAAGATATTGAGCGGCGTTGACCTTAAATCAAACATCCTGTCCATGGTCAAGGAGGAGATTCAGGCGCTGGTAGGCGCTCATACCGCCGGTGGCTACGGCGATGGCTGGGATGTGGAAGGTCTGGTCGGCGAAATGTCCACCATCTTTCCCCCCTCCCCCACCCGCAATGCCGAAGCCCTCACCCAGATGGAGACGCAAGAAATCAAAAACCAGCTCATCGAACAGGCCGAGACCCTCTACGAGGAAAAAGAAAAAGAGGTCGGCGCCGATAACATGCGGGTGCTGGAGAGGTTGGTAATGCTCCGCACCATAGACAGCCTCTGGATAGAGCACCTGACGGCCATGGAGCATATGCGCCAGGGGATAGGGCTGCAGGCGACGGCTCAGCGCGACCCGCTGGTCGCCTACAAGAGAGAGGGGCATAACATGTTTCAGAACCTGCTCTCGGCCATTCAGCACGACGTGGCTCACACCATATTCCGCGTGGGCATTAAAAAGAGAGAAGGCCCCCCGGGGCAAGCGGCGCTGGCACCGACCCAGGCTGAGAGTGGCGGTGGTAAGAAGAAACGGCTCAAGGTCGGCGGCAAGAAGGTAGGCAGAAACGACCCCTGCCCCTGCGGCTCGGGCAAGAAATACAAGCACTGTTGTGGAAGGTAAGACATGATGTGTGAAGGAGGATGGCAAGCATTCAGGATAAACTTCTGGACATCCTCAAAAAGCAGATTGACAAATTGCTGAAACTCCTGCTATTATGTTGATG
>JAUWXS010000015.1 GCA_030616265.1 Dehalococcoidia bacterium | reverse complement strand
CTATTTCGTAGACCAGGACAAGTGCAGTGGCAAATGTAACGCCTGCATCGAGCTTCTGGGCTGTCCGGCGATAATAAAAGAGGACGGCAAGACCATCATTGACCGCTTGCTATGCACCGGCTGCGGGATCTGCGCCCAGGTCTGCCCCTACGAAGCGATAATAGAGGCAAGCAAATGACTAAAGAATTCAACGTGCTAATCACCGGGGTTGGTGGACAGGGCGCAATCTTAATGTCGGAGCTGCTGGGAAAGGCCGCGGTTAAAGACGGGCTGCAGGTAAGGGGCTCGGAGATACTGGGCATGGCGGTGAGGGGGGGCTCGGTAACCAGCGCCATCAGGCTCGGCGACGATGTCTACGGCCCCCTCATCCCTATGGGAAAGTGCAATGCCCTGCTGGGAATGGAGCCATCGGAGGCGCTGCGGAATATCACCTGCCTGTCAAAGTCCAGCCTGGTCATACTTAATACGGCGGTAACCGTGCCCTTCACCGTCCCCCTGGGACAAAGCAGCTACCCCAGCTTAGAGGCAATCCTAGAAAAGCTGAATAAAGCTGCGGGCAGGGTAATCCAGCTGGATGCCGCCAAACTGGCTCAGGAGGCAGGAAGCCTGCTCACCACCAATATTGTCATGCTGGGGGCATTATTCGGCACCGAGCAGCTTCCCATAAAAATAGCTACCCTAAAAGAAGCTATTCAGGAGCGCTTCAAGGCTAAAGTAGCCCCGGTTAACATTAAAGCCTTTGACCTGGGCTATGAGGCGTGCCAGCAAGCTCTTAAATAGTAATTTATTCCACAAGCTCCATAATGTGCATCACCTTCACCGGCAGCTTGTTGCGCACCATGCAGTCAATCAGTTGAATCTCGCACCCCGGGCAGCCGCTGACGACAATATCGGCGCCGGTGGACTCAATCGAGGCTGCCTTCTTATCGGCAATATCCTTGGATAGGTCGTAATAATTGACGCTGAACGCCCCCGCCATCCCACAACACCGGTCGGCGTTGGGCATCTCAACGTACTCCACCCCGGGGATTGACCTTATAACCTGCCTGGGCTGGCTGGTTATCCCCAGATGCCGACTGAGGTGACAAGGGTCATGCCAGGTAACCTTCTTGCCCTTAGCTTCAGCCGAAGGCTTATAAGCCGACGCTGGTAATTTCAGCACATCAACCAGGAACTCGGAGATATCTTTTACTTTTTTGGCAAACTTGTCGTAAGCCTTTTTTCTCTGCGGGGTATCGGCCAGAAACTTGGCATAGCTCTTGAGCGCCGAGGCACAGGTGGCGCAGTCGGAAACAACGTAGTCCAGCCCCTCGAAGGCTTTAACGTTGGCGTCAGCCATCTTCCGCCCGGTTTCGAAATCGCCAGCGCCTAAAAATACCGGTGCCCCACAGCACCCCTGTTCCCGGGGCACCACCACCTCCACCCCATTCTTGGTCAGGAAGTCGATGATATGCTTGCCCAGGTGGGGCAGGACGAAGTCGGTAATGCAGCCGCTGAAATAGCCCACCCTCATCTCAGTCTTAACGCCGGCGGGCGGCTTATTTATCACCGGCACCATCTGCCTCAAAAACTTAGGGGCAATCTGGGGTATATTCCGGCCCTTGCCCAGCGCCGAAAGGAACATGGAGAGGTGCCTGATAGTGCCCTCGGTCTTGGGCATAAAAATACCCTGAAACCAGGAGGCAAAACGGACTACCCAGCCGAAGAGTCGGCGCCGCGGTAAGAGCCAGCGGTAAACGATATTATAGGGGAACTTTAGGCCCCTGGCCTTGACCGTATCGGCCCTGGCGGCGACGATGACATTGGGAATATTGGCCTTAGCCGGGCAGTTGACCGTGCAGGCCATGCACAGGGTGCACTTATTGAGACGGTCGGCATACTCGCTGGTATAGTCCAGCTCGCCAGCCAGCAGCCCCCGTATCATCATGTTCTTGCCCCGCGCCACCGAGGCTTCGATCTTTTCTTCCTGATAGATCGGGCACCAGAAGGTGCAGAAGCCGCACTTCATGCACTGACTCAGGTCTTTTTCGAACCTCTTTATCTGTTCGTATCTGTCGTAGCTTTGTGCCATATCACACCCTCTCCTCCTCCCATATCTTGCCGGGATTGAGGATATGGTTGGGGTCAAGCAGTGACTTTATCTTTATCATCAGGTTGAGGGCTACCGGGTCCATCGCCCTCTTAAGAAAACGCTGCTTCTCCAGACCGATGCCGTGCTCACCGGAGAGCACGCCGCCCAGGGAAAGCGCCGCCTCGAATATCTCCTCCATCGCCTCCTGCGCTTTAGCAAAGTTCTCTTTGTCACTGACATCGGTAAATATCGCCGGGTGGAGATTGCCATCGCCGGCATGGCCCAGGTTGCTGATGAAGAAGCCGGTCCTCTCCGATATCTCTCCCAGCTTGCCGATAAACTCAGCCAGCTTGTCGCGGGGCACGGCGACATCCTCAGCCAAAACCGTCTTAGCCGCACCGAAGGTAGCAGCAAAGCCGGCGCTTCTCATCTTCCAGTACTTGGCGGCTTCCTCGGCGTCCTTGGCCACCTTAACCTCTCTCGCCCCGCTTTTTTTCAGGGTATCGACAATCTGCTCTGTTTCCGCCTCCACCGCCGTTGGAGAGCCGTCAGCCATTAAAAGAAGTAGCGCCTGTGCATCCACCGGCAAACCCATCGGCATCATTTCCTCGATGCGTCGGAGAACGAAATTATCGACGAACTCAATCTTGGCCGGCACCACGCCGCTGGCCAGGATGTTGGATACCGCCTGCCCGCCCACCGCCATGTCATCGAAGACGGCCATCATCGTCTTGCTTGCCAGCGGCATCGGTATCAGTCTTAAGGTTATCTTGGTGATTACCCCCAGCGTCCCCTCGGAGCCGGTGAAGAGCATCATCAGCTCGTAGCCGGTGCGGTTCTTCACCGTCACCCCGCCAAGCTTCATGATGTAGCCGTTGGCTAAGACCACCTCCAGCCCGAGGACATACTGCTTGGTTACCCCGTACTTTACGCAGTAGGGACCGCCGGCATTCTCGGCGATAGTACCGCCCACGGTGCAACCCAAGAAGCTCTGGGGGTCGGGGGGATAGAAAAGCCCCTGCTTAGCCAGCGCCATATTAAAGTCCTGAAGGACGACGCCGGGCTCGACGGTAGCCGTAAGGTTAGTCTTATTTATATCCAGAATCTTATTCATTTTGACAGTGCAGAGGACAATGCCACCCTTTATCGGGATGGAGCCGCCGCTGACATTGGTGCCAGCCCCCCTGGGGGTAACCGGGACCTTGCTGTCATCAGCCAGCTTCAGAATCTGGGACACCTGCTCGGCGGTCGTCGGCAGCACCACTACTTCGGGCATATGAGCCCAGGTAGTGGTGCCATCATAGGAATAGGTAGTCAGGTCCTCCTTAGAGGTTAGCACCACCCCCTTACCCACAATCTTCTCCAGTTTTGCTATAAGCTTCTTCTCCAGCATATCAGCCCCCCTTCAAATTAGTGACCTTGATTGAAGCTGCCTTTTCCTCGGCCAGCAAAGCCGCTCCCAGAGCCGTCACGATCTGCGGCTCCTCAGGCAGCAAGAGCTTGCTGGCTAAACTTTCCTCCAGGCTACTGACCAGCCCGATATCCTTAGCCCCACCCCCCACCACCGCACAATCGGGCTCAAGCCCTACCCGCTCCACCAGGCTCTGTATCTTGGCCGCCAGAGTACGGTGGAGACCGGCTAAAATATCCTCTTTTAAAGCACCCTCAGCGATGCGGGAGATTGCCTCCGACTCGGCGAATACGGCACAGCCCGTATTAAAATCAACCTTGTTCTTGGATTTTAGCGATAGCTTGCCGATGTCCTTGAGGTCAATCTGCAGGACCTTGGCAATAACCTGCAGGAAACGCCCGCTGCCGGCGGCACATTTCTCACTCTGCAAGAAGGCGGTAACCTTGCCCCTCTCATTCACCCTAAACACCCTGGTGAACTGCCCGCCGATATCAATCACCGTCCGCACCGAGGGGAACAGATAGGATACCCCCCTCCCCTGGCAGGACAGGTCGGTAACCACCTCATTGGCAAAAGAGGCATTAGCGGCACCATAACCGGTGGCGACAATATAGTCTATATCCTTAAAAGACAGCTTGGCCTTGGTCAGGGCTTTTTTGGCTACTTCCTCGGCGGTGAGCTTATAGTTACCCCCCGAGGGCATTATATGATGGGAGACGATTTCGCCCTTGGCCATTACCACCACTTTGGAAAAAACGGAACCGATATCAACTCCAGCAACATAGACCATGATTATCTTAGAACCCCATCCCCTTTGTCCCCTTCCCCTTAGCAAAGGGAAGGGGTATGTTTTTTCTAAGAGGGGCGAAGCCCCTCTTAAACTCCCCTTATTTTTATGTAAAGAGAGTGGCTTCCTGCAGGCGGCGCTCAGCCCTAGGCAGAGGCGTTCCCTTCTCCTCCGCCTCTTTGACTATATCCCCGCCCAGCAGAGCGGCACCTATCGCTCCGGTAAGCAGCGGCTCCGGGGGCACCAGCACGGCAAAGCCCAGCTTGGCTTCCAGCGCCTTGACCAGGCCGATATTCTTAGCCCCACCCCCCGTCAACGCCACCTCTCTCTCTATCTTTAGCCGCCGCAGCATGCCGTATACCCTGGTGGCGATGGCTTCGTGCAGGCCGGCGATAATATCGGGCAGCGCCGCCCCTTCCGATAGCTTGGTTACCACTTCTTGCGTGGCAAACACGGTGCAGGTATTGCTTATCCTCACCGCATTTTTAGCCGCCAGCGATAGCTTGCCCATATCCTCCAGCTTAACACCAAGCTCCTCAGCCGCCACCTCTAAAAATCGGCCCGTCCCAGCGGCACACTTATCATTCATGACAAAGTCCACCGCCCGACCATCCTTGAGCTTAATCCCCTTGCTGTCCTGACCGCCGATATCAATCACCGTCCTCGCCTCGGGCAGCAGGTAAGCCGCCCCCCTAGCGTGGCAGGATATCTCGGTTATCTGCTTATCGGCAAAGGGAACGTTAATTCTCCCATAGCCGGTAGCCACCACATAGGTTATGTCATCAAAGGGCAGCTTTGCCTTCTCCAGGGCTTCCTCCATGACCCGGTTAGCCAGCTTGCGGTGCTCGGGACCGGTAGGACCGATAACCGAGGCCAGAACCGCCTGGTTCATAATGACTACCTTGGTCATGGTGGAACCAATATCAACACCGGCAAAATACTGGCTCATAAACCCCTACCTCTTAACCGCCTCCAGGGTGTCGATAAAGGCGTCTATCCTGGCTCTGGTGTCGGCTTCATTATAGGAACTGATATCGACGATATCGCTCTCCAGAACCAGCGAGGGGATATCACGATAAACCTTCTTCAATAGATTAAGCTGCCAGATTAAGCCCGGGTGCCAGGAGCGGCAGGAAAAGGCTTCGTGCATCACGATGCCGTCTATCTTGTAGTCCTCAAAGTACTTAATCAGCCTTTCCACGTCGGGGTGGGAGCCGGGGCGCTTCCTGGCTCTGTCGTGCCAGTAAGTCCAGAACTTTACCCAGCGCCAGGCGATATGCTCCAGCGGGTCGGTAACCTTGGTCAAGTCCATATCGAAATTATAGATTGCCTCTATCATCCGATAGGTGGTCTCTACGGGGAATACCGCCCCTTTGCTGTTAAAGTAGTTAAAATCGCCTAAGGCAAACCAGGCGGGCAGCCCCCCACCCCAGAGCAGCCGATACTTCTCATCGGGAACCTCGCCCTCCTTGTTGGCTATCTTCTGCTTGAGCTCCTTATTCAAATCCTGAAAGAAGTCGTAGGCCTGCTGGGTTCCCATCATAAAGACTATGGGCACCATGGTATTCATGGCATCGCCGGTACCCATGGGAGAAGGCACCGCCCGACGCAGTTCGTAGGTCTCCCAGATTAAATTCCAAGTCTTGTCGGTAAGCTCAACCAGCTGGTTCAAGCGCTCCCAGTCCATCTTTTTACCGGTGTGCTTCTCCAGAAACTGCACCAGGCCTTTGAGCTCTTCAACTATATACTTCACGTAGTAGTCCTGGACCTGGCGGTAGTCATAGTCGCTCTCGTAGGGTGGCCAGGGCAGACCCAAATCATAGACGGGGATGTCGGGCATATAGTGCTGGGCAGCCTGAAACCACTTATTCCTGGGGTCGCAGAGCATCTGGCCGCTGCCCAGCATCATGGTCGGTCTCACCTGTCCTCCCCAGGGGGATTCGGGGGGCATTTCGCCCAGCTCCTCACGCCAGGCGTCAAAGCCCAGACCGCACAGGGCATAGGTGCAAAGGGAGCGGGAGAAATTTTCCGCCTCCGCCCTCTCCAGAAAGCGCTGGGCGTCGCGCTTAGCCCCGCAGATACCAGCGTAGTTCTCCACCCAGTGGGGCACAATGTCCATCGCCCTGATGATTTCATCGTAACAGCAGCAGATAAAAGAATAGGCTATAGGCTTCTTCTCCTCCTTGGCCTGCATCACCTCCCCGACCATAGCCTTGACCATGGGGCCTATTCTGCTCGCCGCCTCAGTAGCCGTCCTTCTCTTCTTTCTTTCCTCAGGCTTCTTCTCCTCAGTCATAACCGTTCTCCTTTATCTTCGACTATTTTGAGCCAAGCAGCTCCAGGAAAGCCTGGATTCGGGTGCGCAGCCGTCCAATGGTGGACATGGAATACTCATCCTCAAGATAGAGCACCGGAGTGCCCTTAGCCTCGATATAGCTCTTTATCTGGGGCACCTCAAAGCCGTAGGGGTCGCAATACTTGTAGATATAGAGCACCACCCCGTCAACGGCAAAGTCGTCAATCATCCGCCCCATATGGCCGAACCTGTCCTCCAGGTACTCTTCATAGTTCCCCTTCATTTCGCGATAGGTCCGCCCGCACTTTATCTTTCTCAGATAACGCTCCGCTAAGCCAGCCATGGGGTCGGCGGTGACATCTACCGAAGAGAGAAACTCTCTGGCTCCGGGGCAGAGGTCGTCAGCCACCACCCAGGCATCGCTATCTTCAATCAGCTTAATAAAGGCGATATCATCCACCTGAGCGCCGATAACCATTATTCGGGCTGGTTTCTGGGCAGCAATGCCTCCCCTCCCCTTCACTTCGGCAATGACATCGCCCAGCATCTCGATAGACTCGGCTACGGGAAGACTCATGGCGGCGATTAATACTTTGGTTAATTCCTCACCCGAGATTAGAGGCGGAGACGCCTTGCGCAATTCGTACAGCTCTCTAACCTTAGCCCGGTTCTGGTTATAGAGCTTGATTGCCTGAGCCAACGCCTGGTCCGAAATTTCCTTGCCGGCAAACTTGCTCAAACTGGCTCTAAATGTATTCAAAACCTCCTGGTGGAAGTCTAAAGAGGCGTCATCGGTGCCGTGAGGCATATTGATAAAATGGGAATAGGGGAGGTTGAGGGTATACTTCCAGATATCGTAGGTGCGGCAGATGCTGTCGCAGGCATGGGGGACAACTAAACCGTCAAGAAATTCGTAGCTGCCCTTGAGCGCCATATCAAAGCAGCTGCGAACCAGGGGGCAGATAATAGTCTCCATCTCGGTATCGGCCTTGGTAATCGGCTCATTGACATCCCCCTTTATCCGGAAGGGCACAAAGCCAGCAGCAGTGATTACCTCTGCGGGCACAAAGGCGCACAGGTAGCCGATTATTTTCCTGCCCTGCCCTTTTAGCTCTCTGGCTTTTGAGCCGTAATCCCGGTAGTACTTGTCTGCCGCCGCCAGCCCTTTATCGGCACTCTCTTGTGGCATAATGTCACCCCTTTCTTACAGTGCCTAGTTTAAGGTATTACCTCCTCAGTTTTCAACTGAGTGATATCATCCCAATTATAACCCATCTCCAGTAAAATCTCCTCAGTGTGCTGGCCGAGCTCGGGAGCTTCCTTCCTTATTGAGGCTGGAGTCTGGCTGAAATCCCAGGGGAAACCGACCATCTTGGTCCGGCCCAACACCGGATGGTCGAACCAGGCAACATAGTCATTAGCCACAGCCTGAGGGTCATCAATTACCTCGGTGAGGGTCTGGATGGGGCTATGAATCAGGCCCTCCCGCTTAAAAATCTCAAACCACTGGTCTCGGGTCTTGGTGGCAAACTTCTTATCCATAATAGCGATAAGCTCTTTGGCGTGCTCTCCCCTGGTTTCTATACTATTGAACCTGGGGGCATTCTCCAGCTCGGGCATACCCAGAGCCCGACAGGCGTTAGGCCAATACCTGTCCGGCTGGAGGTGAGCCAGGATAAACCACTTGTCATCTTTAGCCCTATAGTGGTTATAGATAGGGTTGCCGGCTTGAGTCCTGATCTCCCGGGGAAACTCCTGCCCCAGAATAGCCGGGGCCGATAAGACCAGGCTCTCCATGCATATCAGGCTGCCCATCAGGGAGGTATCTACCAGCTGTCCTTTTCCCGTCTTCTCCCGGGCGTAGAGGGCGGCACAAATTGCCCAGGCACAGACCATCCCCCCCACCTCATCGCCCAGTCCGGGCAAGACCTGGGAGGGTGGAGTGCCCCTCTCACCGGAGGACATCATAAGCCCTGCCCGACCGATACCGGTATAGTCAAAGGAAAGCTCGTTGGCATCGGGGCCCTTTCTCCCCCAGCCGGAGGCCTGGGCGTAAATCAGGCGTGGATTCCTCTTCAGCAGTACCTCGGGTCCAATGCCCATCTTCTTTGGGGCTTCTATACTCATGTTAGTCATAAAGACATCGGCCTTATCAATCAGCTTTAAGAATAGCTCCTTACCCTTTTTCTGTTTCAAATCCAGGACGATACTCCTCTTGTTGCGGTTATGCTGCTCAAAGTAGTAATTTCGCCCCTTCAAGCCGACCATAGTTCCGATAATTCTCATGAATCCCCGCCCCGGGTCTCCAAGCGGAGGCTCTACCTTAATTACATCGGCGCCCAAATCCCCCAGCTTCGTCCCGCAAACCGGCCCCTGCTGGAACATGGTTATCTCCACCACCCTAACCCCGGCTAAAGGTCCTGCCATCTTTTTGTTGTTTTTCTTTGAATTTTTCATGGTCCTTAATAAATAAAATTCCCCCCACTTGGGGGGGGGTAACTTTAAACCTTTCTAGTTTATTTTTAGTTATATTCTTAGATTTTCAAAATACTGTCCCCCCCCTGCGCACTAGGTGCGCCCGGTAAATATGAAGTCCGTATAATATAAACCTGGGGAGACAATATTTTCTAACACTCTATATACAACTCGACTTTCTTGGGGTTGACTTTACCACAGGCAGGATAATTTGTCAACATTGATTGTATTTGGGAGTGTCTAAGAGGGGCGAAGCCCCTCTTTAAAACACACTTCCCCCTTCCCCTCGAGGGGAAGGGGGATAAAGGGGGATAGGGTGAAAAAATAATCTCAGTTCATTGGCACATAGGGTGTAGAACCACTCGAAATATGATAATATTTACCACAATGGAAATCGCAATATACGCCGTTATCTGTTCAATCTTAATGCTGGTCGGCTTCATCGGTGTCTTTGCCCCCATTTTGCCCGGAATTCCCCTGGCTTGGCTTGGTCTTTTTATCTACGCCAT
>JAUWXS010000091.1 GCA_030616265.1 Dehalococcoidia bacterium | reverse complement strand
GCTGGGCACCAATAATATCGACCACTGCGCACGCCTGTGTCATGCCCCCAATGTCGCCGGGCTGGTGCAGAGCTTTGGCAGCGGGGCAATGACCAACTCCTTCAATGAGTTCAAAGATGCCGGCTGTATCTTTGCCATCGGTACCAACACCACCGAAGCTCACCCTATAATCGCCCTGGAGCTAAAGCGGGCGGTGGATAACGGGGCCAAGCTGATTGTGGCTAACCCGCGCGAGATCGACCTGGTGCGCTGGTCTTACCTCTGGTTGCAGCACAAGCCGGGGAGCGATGTCGCCCTGCTCATGGGGATGATGCGGGTTATCGTCGATGAGGGCTTGCTCGACCAGGCTTTCATCGATGAACGGTGTGAGAACTTCGACGCCTTTAAAAAGTCGTTAAAGGGTTTTGACCTGGCTTTTGTGGAACGGACTACCGGCGTGCCCAAAGAGAAGATAGCCGAGGCGGCCAGGATATATGCCGCCGAGAAACCGTCGGCTATTCTCTACGCTATGGGCATAACCCAGCATTCTCATGGCACCGATAATGTTATCGCCATCGCCAACCTGGCTATGCTTACCGGTAATATCGGTAAGCCGGCGACGGGGGTAAACCCCTTGAGGGGACAGAACAATCTCCAGGGCGCCTGTGACATGGGTGCCCTGCCCGATGTCTATCCCGGCTACCAGGCGGTGGCTGATAGCAAAATTAAGGGCAAGTTCGAGACTGCCTGGGGTAGCTCGCTATCTATCTCCCCCGGGATGCCCATCACCGAGATTGTTGACGCCGCCTATCGAGGGAAGATAAAGGCGATTTACCTTATCGGGGAGAACCCGCTGCTCAGTGAGCCCGATATCACCCACGCCGAAGAAGCGCTGGGGAAGCTGGAGTTTCTGGTGGTCCAGGATATCTTTCTCTCCGAGACGGCTAAGCTGGCTGATGTCGTCCTGCCCGGGGTGAGCTTTGCCGAGAAGGACGGCACCTTTACCAATACAGAGAGACGGGTGCAGCGGGTGAGGAAAGCAGTAGAGCCGGTTGGGGATAGCCAGCCCGACTGGCAGATTACCTGTCAGGTGGGGAGGAAGATGGGCAGCCAGGGCTTTGACTTTAAGAATTCTTCACAGATTATGGATGAGATTGCCTCTCTTACCCCTAGCTACGGCGGCATTAGCTTTAAGCGCCTGGAGGACAAGGGTTTGCAGTGGCCCTGCCCCACCCCCGATCACCCGGGGACGCCTATCCTGCATACCCAGCAGTTCACCCGGGGCAAGGGGCAGTTTATCCCGCTGGAGTATAAGCCGCCGGCGGAGCTCCCCGATAAGCACTATCCACTGGTTCTGACCACGGGGCGCAGTCTCTATCACTTCCATACCGGTACCATGACCCGAAAGGTGGAAGGATTAAATATCTTGAAGAAGGAAGGGGAGGTGGAGATAAACCCCACCGACGCCTCCAAGCTGGGTATCGCTGATGGTGACAAGGTAAAGGTCGCCTCGCGGCGGGGGGAGATAGTGGCTAAAGCCAGGGTAACCGAGGTTTCGCCGCCGGGGGTGGTATTTATGACCTTCCACTTCGCCGAAAGCCCGGCCAATCTGTTGACCAACCCCGCCCTCGACCCGGTAGCCAAGACACCAGAGTATAAGGTCTGCGCCGTCAGGGTGGAGAAGGGGTAGCTGATGAAAAAGCTCTTGATAACATTAAACGGCTCTGAAGTGAGTGGTCGCCAGGAGCAGACCATCCTTGAGGTGGCGCAGGAAAACGGCATCGAGATTCCCACCCTTTGCCACCACGCGGATTTGTCTCCCCTCGGCGCCTGCCGTGTCTGTGTGGTTGAGGTGGAAGGCTCAAGGACGCTGGTCGGCGCCTGCCATACCCCAATTGCTGAAGGCATGGTCATCCATACCCATTCCCCCAAGGTTCTGGAGAGCCGTAAGGTGATAGTGGAGCTTTTGTTAGCCAGCCACTGCGGCTCTTGCTTTATGTGTGATAAGGCTAATATGTGCGAGCTGCGTAAGATTGCCGCCGAGCTGGAGGTAGGGCTGCCCCGATTCCAGATGAGGAAGCATTACTATCCCATAGAAGATATAAGCCCCTATATTATCCGTGACCTGACCAAGTGTATCATGTGTCGCCGCTGTGTCCGTTCCTGCATCGAGGTAGCCGGACATAATGTATTCGCCATTGCCTATCGCGGCTTTGATTCCAAGATTATTGTCGATTTAGACCAGCCCATAGATAAAGAAGTTTGCCGTGATTGCGGTGTCTGTATCCCCTTCTGTCCGACAGGGGCGTTGAGTCAGCCGAGGGAGACGAAAGCAGAGAAAAAGGGGAAGCCGTTAGTTGTAACTAGTTAATTCTCTGGTCAGGAGGGTGGGGGAGATGAATAAAACCAGCCAAGGTACTCGCCACCAGAGCCCGAGGCGGGGAGAGCTGCTGATGCTGCTGGAGGCAGCTCAGGACAAGTCTGCCCATTTATCCCAGGAACTCATCGCTGAGCTGGCTGAATCCCTGGGACTCTCGATAGGCGAGGTCTATGGAGTCGCCACCTTCTACTCTTTCCTCTCTACAAAGCCACAGGGTAGGAATGTCATCAGGATCTGCCAGAGCCTTCCCTGCCTGCTCAAGTACGCTCAGACTATTATTGAGAGCGTACAAAAAGAGGTCGGGATTAGGCCTGGCGAGACCACCCCTGATGGCAGGTTCTCTTTTGAGCTGACTAACTGCATCGGCGCTTGTGATGGAGCGCCGGCAATGATGGTAAACAGCGACGTTCACGGTGATTTGACGCCGAAGAAGATAGCCAAGATTCTACAGGCGTATAAGTAATATCCGGAGGTTGCAGATGCCGGAGAAGCGGGTAGTATTAAAGAACTGCGGGGTTATTAACCCTGAAGACATAGCTAGCTATCTGGCTGTAGATGGCTTTAAGGCTCTAAAAAAAGCCCTGAAGCTGACCAGCTCGCAGGTAATAGAAGAGGTCAAGGCGTCGGGGCTGCGGGGCAGGGGAGGGGCTGGATTTCCCTGCGGCTTGAAGTGGGAGTTAGCCAGCAAAGCTGCAGGCGATGAGAAATATGTCATCTGTAACGCTGATGAGGGTGAGGTGGGGACATTCAAGGATAGATATATCCTGGAGAACGACCCCTTTAGTCTTATCGAAGGCATAGCTATCGCCAGCTATGCCATCGGTGCCAGGAAAGCCTTTATCTACCTCCGCGCTGAGTACCACTTTCTTCTTGATTTATTGAAGAAGGCTATTGCTCAATCCAGAGAGAAGGGCTTTCTGAAGCACCTTGATATTGAGATTCGTGAGGGCGCCGGCGCCTATGTCTGTGGTGAAGAGTCGGCGCTGATGGATTCAATCGAGGGTAAAAGAGGGGAAGTTCGCTACCGGCCTCCATTTCCGCCCACCAGCGGCCTCTGGGGTAAGCCGACGATTATCAACAACGTGGAAACGCTGACCAATATCCCCCGCATCATACTCAACGGGGCTCAGTGGTTCGGGCAGATGGGAACAGAGAAGAGTAAGGGCACCAAGGTCTTCTCGGTGAGTGGGGACGTGGGCAAGCCCGGAGTCTATGAACTGGTCCTGGGCAGCCCGCTCAGAGAGCTAGTTGAGAGCCTGGCTTTAGCCAAGAAGGTCAAGGCGGTCCAGGTGGGCGGCGCTACGGGGAGAATTATACCCTATGCCATGATAGACACTCCCTTGTCGTTTGAGAGCGTTCTGGGGGCGGGTGCTATCACCGTCTTCGATGAGAGTAGAGAC
>JAUWXS010000093.1 GCA_030616265.1 Dehalococcoidia bacterium | reverse complement strand
TCAGCCGATTATTGCTTGTTTTGGCCATAATTAACCGTAACTCTCCAGCAAAGTTTTCACCTTATCGGTCTTCATCTGCCCCGAATATTTGCCATCAATTATCACTATCGGTCCCAGGGCACAAGCCCCAACACAGTTGACCGTCTCCATGGTATACTTGAAGTCCTTGGTCGTTTCTCCAGGTTTTATGTCAAGCTGCCGCCCTATCTCCTCCAGGATTCTAACCGCCCCCCTGACATGGCAGGCAGTGCCGAGGCAGACATTGATTATATGGCGTCCCCTCGGTTTCAGGCTGAAGGCTTTAAAGAAGGTGGCGACGCTATAGACCTGGGTCAGCGAGATATCCAGCCCCTGGCTAACCTGAGTCAGGGTTTCCTTAGGCAGGTAGTTATACTCCGCCTGGACATCCTGTAAGACGGCTACCAGCATACCCGGGTTGCGCTCATAGCTGTCCAGTATTGACCTAATCTTCAGCTTACTTAGCTTACTTTTTGTCGGCACTCGCCTTCTCCTTAAGCTCGGCGTAATCAGCGGTCACCCGCTGCTGTATCTTATCCAGCAAATCCTCAGACAGGTGTCGGAACCTTCCCTGCAGCTTCATGTAGTCGGTAACCGGCCTGAGCTTGGGGAAATCAAAGTTTAATTTATAGTTGCCGTTTTCTACTTCGTATAGCGGGAATATCCCCGTCTCCACCGCCAGCCGCCCCAGCCTGATAGTTAAATCGGTGGGGCACCTCCAGCCCGTGGGGCAAACCGACAGGATATGGACATAGGCAGGACCTGGGGTTGCCGCCCCCTTCTCAACCTTGTCTATCAGGTCAAAGGGGTAGCTGGGGCAGGCGGTAGCCACATAGGGGATGTTGTGGGCGGCGGCGATAGCCGGCATATTCTTCTTCCAGCTGACCTGCCCGATGCTCATCTTGCCGGCGGGGGAAGTGGTAGTGGAAGCGCCGAAGGGAGTAGCCGAAGAGCGCTGAATGCCGGTGTTCATATAGGCTTCGTTATCAAAGCAGATATAGACGAAGTCGTGTCCCCGCTCCATAGCCCCCGATAGCGCCTGGAGGCCGATATCGCTGGTGCCGCCGTCGCCAGCCATAGCCACCGCTTTGATTTCCTGCTGGGCTATTCGCCCCTTCTTCATCAGCATCTTCAGCCCCGACTCTATGCCCGAAGCCACAGCGGCGGCATTCTCAAAGAGGGTGTGAATCCAGGGAACCTTCCAGGAAGTAGTGGGCAGCGGTGAGGAAACTATCTCCATGCAGCCAGTGGCGTTGGCGATTATTACATTCTGCCCCAGCGCCTTGCAGGCGAGCCTTACCGCCAGCGCTTCGCCGCAGCCGATACAGGCCCGGTGACCGGGGACAAAGAGCTCCTTCTTGGTTACTAATCTGGGGACGAAAACTGTATAATTTTCCATTTTTTTGTTTTTTGATTTATGTTAAGTGTTTACTCCCTCACCCCGAATATCTCAAACTCGTTGTCGCTCCCCTTTTGCGAGATTTCTATACCTTTATTTATTATCTCCTCAAAGCCGGCTGGGGTAATATCCCTGCCCCCCAGCCCAGCCACAAAGCTGACCACCTTTGGTTTTTTGGCCTCGCCGTACAGGGCCGACTTTACTTCGGAGCAGACAGGACCGCCGGGGCCACCGAAGGAGAGCGCCCTATCGACAACGACGAGAGTTTCGGCGTTCTTGACCGCCTGGCGAATCTCGTTAAAGGGGAAGGGACGCCAGAGGCGGAGTCTTACCAGCCCCACCTCCCTACCCTCTCCCCTCAGCTTGTCGATAACCGTCATCGCCGTCTCGCTGAAGCTGCCCATGGTCAACAGCAGTACCTTGGCATCTTCAGTATGATAGCTTTCTACGGGTGAGTAATAGCGTCCGAAGGCCTTGCCGAAATCCTGCCAGGTCTGGAGAATTACCTCTTTGGAGGCTCTCAGGTTTACTTCCTGCGCCCACTTCGCCTCTGAGTAGATGATAGGCGGGGCGAAATCCCCCATGGTCACCGGTTTGTCTGGATGTAAAACCAAGGGGTAGTGGTTAGGTGGGAGGAACTTGTCAACCTCGCTCTGTTCAGGGAAGACTATCGGCTCAATAACATGTGAGAGGTGAAAGCCGTCAAGGTGAACCATCACCGGAAGTAAAACCTTCTGGTCTTCAGCAATACGAAAGGCACAGAAGACATTATCCACCACTTCCTGCCCGTTTTCGGTAAAGAGCTGAATCCAGCCGGTATCGCGGACGGCCATAGCGTCGGAGTGGTCACCCCAGACGCTCAAAGGCGATGATAACGCCCGGTTGGCTACCGTCATGACCAGGGGTAAGCGCATGGATGCAGCCACATACAATACCTCGTGCATCAGCTCCAGTCCCTGACCGGCGGTAGCGGTAAAGGTTCTGGCTCCTACCGCCGCTGAGCCGAGGCAGGCACTCATCGCCGAATGCTCCGATTCAACGGGTATGTAGGCGGCATCCAACTCGCCATCGGCTACCAGCGAGGCCAGGTGCTCCACGATGTGGGTCTGGGGGGTGATGGGGTAGGCAGCGACGACATCAGCATTAGCCAGTTTAACCGCCTCGCCAATGGCCACCGATACCTCCATGCCCACTTTCTTGGCCATTATTCCTCCTCCTCAACCATAGTTATTACCTTGGTCAGACACTCCTTAGCACAGATGCCACACCCCTTACAGTAGAATAGATCGGCTTCAAAATACTCGTCGGCATTCTGATGGATACACCCCTCAGGGCAGAAAATCTGGCACAGAGCGCACTTAATGCACTTGGCGAAATCATAGGTTGGCCTCTGCGAGCGCCAATCGCCAGTCTTGTATTGAGCAGCGCTCCCCGGCTCGGTTACTATGGCGCCGATTTCCAGGTCTTTCCAGGTTAATTCGCCCTCAGGTTTGGTCACTGCCCTACTCCTTTATCTCGGTCTCCTCATAGGCTCGTTTCATGGCGTTAATATTTCTTTCCGCCAGGCGGCCAAAGCGATTTTGCAACGGTTCAACCAGGGATTCCAGTTCCACCGCTCCGGTGGCTTTAAGCAGCACTCCGACCATGGTGGTATTGGTGATGGGCACGCCCAGAGTCTCCTTGGCGATGCCGGTGGCATCAACCTTGGCCAGCTTGCATTTGACCTTTAGTTTAGCCTTGATATCCGAAAACGGCTTCTTGGTATTAATTATCACCATGCCGTTTTCTTTTAGCCCTGAGGCGACATTAACGATGCTAAGCAGTCCGGGGTCAAGCACCACCACGACATCGGGTTGAGTTATCTCGGCCCTTATCCGTATCGGTTCCTGGCTGTCTATCCTGACAAAAGCCTGTACCGGCGCCCCCCTCCGCTCCGGGCCAAAGCTGGGGAAGGCCTGAGCATACTTGCCTTCGCTTATGGCTGCCTGTGCCACCAGTTCGGCGGAGGTAACCGCCCCCTGCCCACCGCGGCCATGCCATCTAATCTCAATAAGTCGGTTTTGGCTGGTCAACTCTATCTCCTGCTTTATACAAAAAGCGCCCCTGGAGCGACTCGAACGCTCGCACCCAGCTCCGGAGGCTGGTGCTCTATCCAACTGAGCTACAGGGGCGAGTACAACTTAATATAATACC
This sequence comes from Dehalococcoidia bacterium, assembly GCA_030616265.1. Classification (GTDB taxonomy): domain Bacteria; phylum Chloroflexota; class Dehalococcoidia; order Dehalococcoidales; family BS750m-G39; genus E44-bin88. The sequence goes on along the minus strand of JAUWXS010000093.1, from coordinate 33 downwards.
CTATAACCCAGATATGATGCAAATAGCTTAGGC
>JAUWXS010000159.1 GCA_030616265.1 Dehalococcoidia bacterium | reverse complement strand
CCCTGCACCAGGGTCTCCGTGTCCTGGACGCCCTGAATGCCGCGGATTTCACGGATAATTATTCGGGAAAGTTAGAAAAGGCTCTTCGCCTCGGTGGTGGCAATGGCATCCCACTGCCCGAAAACTAGGTCGACTTCAGATACACCGGGAATAGCGCGAATCTGTGATAGGGCATCAGACTCCAGGCCGGGGACAAGTTTTATGAGCAAGTACCCTTTTATCATCACTGTGCCATTATACTCCCGAGATATGGCGTTGGCAAGCACTATTAGCCCAAGCGGTTACCTAACGTAAGACCCGATTGGGCAGCGAAATCGGCGGCGGCTATCTTCGGCGACCCATTTGGTTGTACTCGTTTGATGAGTATGGCCCCGCCCGGGGCCGCCACCAGAAACCCCGATTCCGTAATCTCGATTACCTCGCCCGGTGTTCCCTTCACGTCGCCAGTGCGCAGCTCTGAATCAAAGACCTTGAACTGAGTGTCGCCGAGTCTCGTTATAGCGCCGGGCTGGGGATTGGTGCCGCGGATGAGGTTGAAAATTTTCGGTGCCGGCTCGCTCCAGTCTATTTCCGCCTGCGTGCACAGGCCTTCGTAGGTGGCGTGCGATTCGTCCTGCGGTATCCGGGGCGCCTTGCCTTGTCTGATGAGCTCAATGCTTTCTTTTATCGCCTCGATGCCCAGTGGGAAGAGCTTGTTAAAGTAGAGCGAACCCACCGTATCGTCGGGGGCAATGTCAACTTCTTTCTGCAGCAGGATTGGGCCGGTGTCGATACCTTTATCCGGCCAGAAGATGGTCAGGCCGGTCCTGGTCTCGCCGTTGATGACCGCCCAGTTGATGGCGCTGCCGCCACGGTGCCTGGGCAACAGCGAAGGGTGGTACTGTATGGTGCCGAGCTTGGGGTAATTCAGGATGGACTCGGGCACAATATCGGTAACGAAGGCCATCACGTTCAAATCTGGCTTTAACCGGGCATATTCTTCAAAGACCTCCGGGGCACGCATGTTTTCCGGCTGGAAGACCTGAGCACCGAGCTGAAGTGCCCGTTGCTTTAAAGGGTTTTCTCTGCCGGGGGTGTCGGGGGTGGTGTAAACGCCGACCACCTCCTCCCCCATCTCGACTAATGCCTCCAAAGTTTTTTCCCCAAAGGCTGCCTGACCGAGAAGAACAATGCGCATGAGCTTATCTCCTATTCTGATAGCGCTAGACCATAATTTAATCCACATCCAAGGATGTGTCAAATTGACGATGCTGACAGACCTGGCCAGCAGAAAGATTTTGATGCTGTCATAAAACAGGGTTAGCCAAATAATAGGGTTCTGGTGTAAAATGTTGGCTGGTGCGCCATTTCAGTGGATAACGGAGCAAGTCTTTGGGTAGTCAGAAAGTAAACAGCGTGCTTCCTCCCGGAAACTACTACTTTTCCGGTGACGAGGCGGTAGCCGAAGGTGCCATCGCGGCGCGATGCGGCTACTGTGCCGGCTATCCGATTACACCGGCTACCGAGACACTGGAGCGACTTTCCATCAGGTTCGGTGAGGTGGGGGCGGTATTCATGCAGATGGAGGACGAGATTGCCTCTATTTGCTCCTGCATCGGGGCATCATGGGCTGGGGCCAAGGCGATGACCATCACCTCCGGACCCGGTTTCAGCCTGATGCAGGAAGCAATCGGCTACGCTGTATTTACCGAAACACCGCTCGTCATCGTTAATGCGCAGCGGTCTGGACCCAGCACCGGTCAGGCCACCCGGGTGGGAAGCGGGGATATCATGCAGGCCAAGTGGGGCTCGC
>JAUWXS010000150.1 GCA_030616265.1 Dehalococcoidia bacterium | reverse complement strand
CAGAAGGGGGCGAGAGTTATTATAGACTAGGAGGAGTGTTTTATGCGGGCCATCATCAGTGTCTCTGACAAAACCGGGGTAACCGATTTTGCTAAAGGATTGAGCCAGCTCGGGTTTGAAATCTTCTCTACCGGCGGCACCAAAAAGGCGCTGGCAGAAGCCAAAGTGCCGGTAAAAAGCGTCTCCGAGATTACCGGCTTCCCCGAGATCCTTGACGGCAGGGTGAAGACGCTGCACCCCATGGTCCACGGCGGCATTCTGGCTAACCGCAAGATAGCCGCCCATATGGAAGAGTTGGCCAAGCATAATATCGGTGAGATCAACCTAGTGGCGGTCAATCTCTACCCCTTCGTCCAGACGGTGTCTAAAGAGGGGGTCACTATTGATGAGGCGCTGGAGAACATCGACATCGGCGGGCCGACCATGATTCGGGCTTCCGCCAAGAATTTCCCCAGCGTTATCGTGCTGGTCGACCCCGCTGATTACGAGCCAATCCTGGAGAAACTAAAGGGGGGGGAGGTGGCACTGCCTGAGCGCAAACGGCTGGCGCAGAAGGCTTTTCAGCATGTGGCCGTCTACGACACCGCCATTTCGCAGTACCTCAGGCGGGATAGGGAGGGCTTTCCCGAGGATATGACCGTTGCCCTCAAGAAGCGTTACGGGCTTCGCTACGGCGAGAATCCCCATCAGCAGGCTGCCTTTTACGCCGAGCCGGCGGTGGGGCAGGCAGCGGAGACCGGCATCACCTGGGCCGAACAGCTGGGGGGCAAGGCGCTTTCCTTTAACAATATTTTAGATGCCGACGCTGCCTGGGGAGCGGTAACCGATTTTGCCGCACCCACGGTAGCCGTTATCAAGCACACCAATCCCTGCGGGCTGGCCAGCTATGACGATATCGCCGAGGCCTATCGGCGCGCCTTTAGCGGCGACTCGGTAGCTGCCTTCGGCGGCATTGTGGCTTCAAATCGGCCGGTTACGCTGGCTATGGCTGAGGAAATGAAATCGGTCTTCTACGAGATAGTTATCGCCCCTGATTATGAGCCCGAGGCGCTTAAACTGCTGCAACGCAAAAAGGACTTACGTATTCTGGTTGCCCAGCTGCCGCCGGGTTACGGCAAGGCGCCGGTGGGCTATCTCGACTTCCGCCGGGTAAAGGGCGGCTTTCTGGTGCAGGAATCTGATTCTCTGCCTGAGGACAAGGTTGAGCTGAAGACTGTGACCAAGCGAAAGCCGACGCCCGACGAGATAAAAGACCTGCTCTTTGCCTGGAGAGCGGTCAAACACATAAAGTCTAACGCCATTGGGCTGGCTAAGGATAAGACGCTACTGGGCATGGGTGCTGGACAGCCCAGCCGCATTATCAGTGCCCAGATAGCTATAGAGAAGGCTGGAGATAAGGTTAAGGGCAGTGTCCTGGCTTCGGATGCTATGTTCCCCTTCCCCGATGTGGTAGAAGCGGCAGCCAAAGCCGGGGTTACGGCCATTATCCAGCCTGGCGGTTCGATAAGGGACGAAGACTCAATTAAGGCGGCTGATGCCCATAATATGGCGATGGTTTTTACCGGCGTCAGGCACTTCAGGCATTAGACTCTAATCCGGGAGGGAGGTTATGGCTAACGTAGTTCTGGTTTCCGATATGCTTAGAGGTTTCCTGGAAGAAGGTTATCCTCTTTATTGCGGGGAGAGCGCCCGTCGCATCATCCCCGGTATTCAACGCCTGCTCGAGCGGGAGCTTGCTCAGGGTTCCACGGTGTTCTTCCTTTGCGACCATCACGCCCCCGATGACCCTGAGTTCAAGATGTTCCCCCCCCACGCCATTGAGGGCACGGCCGAGGCCGAGGTCATCCCCGAGCTAGCCAAATACAAGGGCGAGGTAATCCCCAAAAAGACCTACAGCTCATTTTTCGGCACCCCGCTTGAGGAGAAGCTGAAAAAGCTGAAGCCGAAGAAGGTGATTGTCTGCGGGGTTTGCACTCACATCTGCGTACTGTATGCGGTGGCTGACGCCGGAATCCGTGGCTACGGGGTGGAGGTGCCGATTGACTGCGTTGCCTCCTTCGATGAAAAGTCGCACCACTTTGCCCTGGATTATATGGAAAACACCCTGGGG
>JAUWXS010000075.1 GCA_030616265.1 Dehalococcoidia bacterium | reverse complement strand
ATGGATGTCTATGAGCCCTATCTGCTGCAACTCGGCTTCCTGGAACGCACCCCGAGAGGCAGGCTAGCCACCCGGCTCGCCTACGAGCACCTGGGTCTGCCCTATAACAAAAAGCCCCCCCAGGGAACGCTGCTCTAAATTATTCCCTTCAGGTTTTTATTAAGTGACCCCATCACCTTTATCCCCTTCCCCTTGTTAGCGGTTGTTCTTCTTCCCACCCAGACCCACCCTACAGAGGGTAGTCCACTTTAACACCCCTTAAAACAGGGGTGGGGAAAGAGAGTTTAAAGAGGCCATGCCTTTTTGGGCGGGTGGGTGGGAAGAAAGAGTTTCAAACGACCCCTTGATAAATAACCCGTGATACAGCTAAGATTATAAAATGAAAAGGGTTTTAGTCCATAGCTGCTGCGCCCACTGCGCCGCCTATACTGTGGAACACTGGCGGCAGCAGGGTTATGAGGTCAGCGCGCTCTGGTATAACCCCAACATCCACCCCTACACCGAGCACCAGCAGCGCCTGGAGGCAATGCAAGCATTGGCTCAAGAGATGGAGCTGCCCTTAATAACCACCAGCGGCTATGACATCGTTGATTACTTCCGCCAGGTGGTGGGGCACGAAGCCGAGCGATGCCAGCACTGCTTTAAGCTGCGCTTATCAAAAACAGCCGAAACCGCCAAAGCTATGGGCTTTGACGCCTTCACCACCACCCTGCTCATCAGCCCCCACCAGAAGCATGACTTACTCAAGGAAATCGGCGGGGAGCTGGGTGGGGAGGTCGGCATAGACTTTCTCTATGCCGACCTCAGGAAGCGCTACTCGGACAGCCGCCATATGACCAAGCCGCTAGACCTTCACCGCCAGCAGTACTGCGGCTGCGTCTATAGCGAGTGGGAACGCTATGCCCAGAGTTAAGCTGCTGGCTATCAGCCTTTTTCTGCTCCTGCTGATATCCGGCTGCACCTCGCCGCCCGATACGGCGCTGGTCACCGAGGTAATTGACGGCGATACCATCGTTATTGAAGGTGGCTACCGGGTAAGATACATCGGCATTGATACCCCGGAAATCCACCCCCAGCTGGAACCGTTCGCCCTGGAGGCTCTAGAGGCAAACCGCCAGTTGGTAGAGGGCAAAATAGTCCGCCTGGAACAGGATGTCTCCCCGACCGATAAATACCAAAGGCTGCTGCGCTATATCTGGGTGGACGGTATCCTGGTCAACGCCGAGCTGGTAAGGCTGGGGCTGGCCGAGGCTAACGCCTATCCCCCCGATACCAGATACCAGGAATACCTGGAAGAACTGGAGACGGAAGCCAGAGAGGCAGGCAGGGGGATGTGGGCAAAATAAAAGGGAGTCCTTCTCTGAAGGACTCCCTCACAATGACAGTAGAGCCTAAGGGGCAGGGGGGGAAAGGGAGTCTTAGAGGGGTGAAACCCTTATAGGGTGGGCGGGTGGGAAGAAAGACCTCTGGGGAAAAGGGGGGCGGCGCCAGCCTTTGATGTCATCAAGAAGGGGGATATGTTAAAATAATCTTGACATCGTAACCCTCCGAGGATGAGATTTGGGCGTGTATCTACGTTTGATGTGCCAAGAAGACATCCCCCAGGTCACCGAGATTGACCATGAAGCCTTCCCTACCCTGTGGCCGCCGGCTAACTACCAGCGCGAGCTGAAAAACGGGCTGGCCCACTATATCGTCGCCTGTGATGAGGGAGCGGGGCACCATATTATAGGTTTCGCCGGTCTCTGGATGCTAGCCGGTGAAGCCCACATAACCAACATTGCCGTACGGGAGAAGCACCGCCGCCAGGGGATAGGGGAAACGCTGCTCATCGCCATTATCGAGCTGGCTATCGAGCTGGAGGCCCATCTTATTACCCTGGAGGTGCGCGCCTCCAACACCGATGCCCAGAAGCTCTACGCCAAGTACGGCTTCGTCAGGGTTGGGGTGCGCCGCGGCTACTACACCGATAACCGGGAGGACGCGGTGTTAATGTCCCTAGAGGATGTCAACTCAGCCCAAGTGCGGGAAAACCTGGAGCGGTTGAGGCGAGCCCACTCACCAGAAATGGCCAACAGCCTATTGACAAAAGCGGAAAAAGGGGGATAATACGAGGCATACGCCAAAACGCAGCCCTAATCCGAGGAAGGAGACCCGTGCCAGCCATAGAAAGAAAGGAAAGCAAGGTAAGAATCCGCCCTATGGAGCCCGAGGACATCGACGCCGTTTTAGCTATTGACAAGAAAATCAGCGGGGTGCGGCGGGCGGTCACCTATACCGATTTGATTACCGGAGACCTGGGCGGGGTGCTTGACCTCAGCTTTGTCGCCGAAGCTGATGGCCATATAGCCGGCTTTATCCTGGCGCGGCGGGCGTATGTGGGGGAACCGGTGGCTGAGGTGGGGCTGGTCCAAATCCTGGGTGTTGACCCCGACTACGGGCGCCAGGGTATTGCCACCAAACTGGTCGAGGCCTTGCTGGAGAGCGTCCAGTCCGAGAATCTGAAAGCCGTGCGCATAATGATTAAAGAACGCGATAGCCAATTACAGGCGTTTTTCGCCCATATGGGATTTAAGCGGGGACAGCTTATAGACTACACCAAGACCCTATGAAGGTGAAGCACTCTCCTCTCCGGGGGGCTTTTTTCTATCCTTATTCAATGCATACCATTCTTCAAGCCCCTGCCGGCTCTTAGCCAGCGGCTCTCTTAATTTATCCACCCTGATAGCGGCCAGGTAGCTCACCGATTTATGCTGTTTAGCCGCCTCTATTTCTTTATTGAACCCTTCAGCGATTTCATAGGTGCTCGCCAGCGTAGCGCGCAAACCCTGGTCGATATAGTCCATTTTATCTTTATTCCTCTTCCAGTTGCCCGTCTTGAACTTCTTGTACTGCCAGCGGAGGAGGAAGGCTTCCATCAGCTTCTGGTTTTGGTCTATCTCGGATAGCAGGCTCTTAACCACCGCCAGCCGCCGCTTCTGCTCCCGCTGCTTGCGGAAGAGAACATTGAACACGATGAAGACAGCTACCGGTATCAGGTAGGAGAGGATTTTGCCTATTTCTTCCCAGTCGAAATCCAAAAGCTGCTCCCTATCTTAAAATTCCAAGGTTAAATTAAAGCACAAACCCCCCGCCATGTCCATTAGAGTGATATTTGACAAAAGCTAATAAAAGCTAATAGACTTCTACATACAGCCTATTCCAGAAAGCAGCTATTTTCTCCCGACAAGCACAAAGTGAGGGTGATTATTATGGCCAGTACCGAGAAAGAGATAAAGATCAGACCTATGGAGCGGGGAGATATCGACGCCATTTTAGCGGTCTACAGCAAAATCAGGGAGGAAAAGATACCCGGCGTTAAGCGGAGCCGCCTTAGCTACCGGGGCGCCATGACCTTTGACGAGGTAGCCTCGACCAACCCCGGAGGTCCGCTCGACCTGAGCTGTGTCGCTGAAGTTAACGGCCAGGTCGTTGGCTTTATCTGGGGGCGGTTAGCCTTCGTCGGCATACCAATTGATGAAGTGGGCATCATCCACATGTTAATCGTCGACCCCGACTACCAGAAGCAGGGTATTGCCGCCAAATTAGTCGACGCCCTAGCCGAGCGCTGCCACGCCAGAGGGGTTGAGACGGTGCGCGCCGTCATCGACGAGCGCCACTGGGAACTACAGAACTATTTCCAGGGGCTGGGCTTCCACCGCAGCGAGCTTACCATCTACACCAGAACCTCTAAAGATTAATCCCCCTTCTTGACAACCAGTGCTATAATACTGGCATATAATAAAAACACAAGGAGGGAGAAAATGCCGGATATTTTCAAAGCTCTAGCCACAGTAGGCGCCTGGATCCTGTTCATTGTCGGAATGGTGATGGGGTTCAGCGGCTTTATAATGGGCATTGTCAATGGAGACCTATACGGTAGTGAGATACTACCAATGGGATACCCCGCAATGTTTGCCGTTGCTGGCTTCTATGTCCTTGCCGCCGTAGTCATTATGATACTCAGGAAGAAGATGGGATAAGGCGACTCTAATCCCCCTTCTTCACTAGCAGGCATATATTCTTAGAGAAAGCTTTTAGCGGAAAGCGGTAGGCGCTTTCGGGAAAAGACTTTATTACCTCAAAACCGGCCCCTTTTACCAGCTTCTCCAGCTCGGCATAACTAAAGAGGTAGTAGTCGCGATAGAGGGTCTTGCCCTTCTGCCTCCAGGGGACTTTCACCTCTTTGGGCTTGAACCAGAA
>JAUWXS010000116.1 GCA_030616265.1 Dehalococcoidia bacterium | reverse complement strand
CTGGCTGATTAATACTTCTTCGGCTACGGTGAGGCTATCTGGTTGGGCGCTTTCGGCAAGGGCGACATTTGCTTTCACCTGCTCCATAGTGCTCATGTCGCTGACGACGGTAGTCACCGAGGCGTGGTTCCAGACCCAGCGCAGCCCCCATTCCGCCAGCGAGCGCTTTTGGGAGGCATTGGCCCATACCTTAGCTACCGACGGCGGCGGTTCTTTAGCCAACCGCCCTCCCCGAAGTGGTTCGGTAGCCATCACCGCCAGCCCCTTCTCAGCGGCGTATTTAAGTCCGCTGACGCCGGGGGCATAGTCTACATCCATATAGCTGTACTGGAATTGAGCCAGTGTCCAGCCATCGTAATCATTCAGTATGCCCCGCAGGACCTGAAAGTGGTCGTGGAAGGAGAAGCCCAGCCTGCCGATTCGACCATCGGCCATAGCCCCTTCCGCCCAGCGCAGAACGCCTAGCTCCTGTAAGCGGGGCCAGGTCTCGCGGTTCAAGCCCCCCAAAAGAAAAAAGTCTATCCTGTCTGATTTTAGCCAGCCAAGCTGCTCGTTCAGATAGCGGTCAAGGTCCTGAGAGGAAGTAATGAAAAGAGAGGGCAGGCTGGCGGCAATCTTAACCTTCTCCCGGTAGCCGTCTTGAAGCGCATGAGAGATGACACGGGTCAGGCGTTCCTGCCGCTCAAGGTCGTAGGGGCAGCCCAGGTTGAGATAGTTGACGCCGTGGTCAACAGCATAGCGGAGCATGCCAACGGATTCAGCCTCGTCTATCTCCAGCGGCAGCCGCTGGACACCGAAGCCTAATACCGATACTTCCCAATCCAGCCGGCCAAACCTGCGGTATCTTATTTATATGCCTCCCTTAATTACATCCGTGCGTAAAGGCGGTTATTTGTCCTCGTCCACCCACGGAGAATCGTGCAGGCCGCTGAGGCAGCACACGATAAAGCCATAGGGCTTATCCACCCACCTGGTAATGAGCGGGAGATGATAAAATCCCGAGGGGCAGATGGCGACGGTAGGCGTGTTGAACGCATGTCTCTCATAATCCTTGCCCATAGCCAACTCCTGTTCACACCCCAGGTAATTCAGGTCATCAGGGTCAAGCCCGACAAAGACCAGTATCTCCTCTTCGGGGTGGTAGTGCGCTTCGCCACCGCGGTGCCAGATACCAGAGCCGGTGTAGAAACCCCAGGTAAAATTGACCTCAAACCCCTCCAGGTCTTTACCGTAGAGCCAGACAAGGAAGTCGGCATTTCCCGGCCCCAGCAGGCCCACCTGACTCAGATCCATAGTAAAATCAGGGTTATTCTTCTTGAATTCCTCAAACAGATGTTTATCCTTGGCTATAATTGACATCCTGATTGGTTCAAAGCCGGAACCAAGCGGTTTGACCAGATGCCCGTATTTCGAACCCTTCGTTTTAGCCTTTTCGGGAAGCGATTCGGCCCTGTAGTCCGCGGCCAGCCCAATATGGTAGTGGACGATAGGTTTATCGACCTTTTTCACCGTAACCGGGCCGTGCGGCGTCCCCTTGGGGATGACGACTACCGAGGGTACGTTAAAAACATGTTCCTCACGTTCCTCGCCCAGTTCCACCGATATTTCAGCGCCTAAATAGGTGATATCGGTGTTATCGGTGCCGGCAAAAACCAGGCACTCGTCATAAGGATGTATCAGGGCTCCTTTAAGGGGATGAAAAACGCCGGGTTTTTTAATGAATCCATAGGAAAAATTGGCGTTGAACCCCTCCATATCTTTCCCTTCCATCCATATCCGCGGCTCGGGGTATAAACCCGCGGGCGGTTTCTGAACCAGTAACGGTTTTACCAGGTGCGCATGTTCTGTTTTCACCATTTGGAATGACTCCTCCTAATTAACGATTTTTCTGGGGCAAAGCCGTTTACGCTTCCACCCAGGGAGAAGCGTGCTCGCCGCTGAGGCAGACCACGATAAAGCCATAGGGCTTATCCACCCACCGGGTAATAAGGGGGAGGTGGGGAAAACCCCCAGGGCAGATAGCGACGGTGGGCGTGTTGAAGATATGCCTTTCGTAGTCCTTACCCATGCCCAGCTCAAGCTCAGCCCCAAGGTAATTGATGTCGTCGGGGTCGAGCCCGACATAGACCAGTATTTCCTCTTCGGGGTGGTAGTGAGCCTCGCCGCCGCGGTGCCACTTGCCGCACTGAGAATAGAATCCCCAGGTGAAGTTGACATCGAATCCCTCAAGGTCCTTACCGAAAAGCCAGGCAATCTGGTCGCCGTTGCCGGGGCCAACTCCCCTCTCCGCAGGGTGCAGGATACCGGAGCGGTCGGCGATAAAAGCGTAATCCAGCGGCTCGTCGGGAGCGGGCGGGCCGGGCTTTCGGGCATCGTAAGCCTTCCAGTCAATATAGGTAATCAGTCGTTTAATCAAGTGCCCGTGCTTTGAGCCCGTTGTCTTTGCCTTCTGCGGAACCGAGGTCGCCTTATATTCCGGAGCCAGGCCGATGGAATAATGGACAATAGGTTTATCGACCCGCCGATAGGTGACCGGGCCGTGGGGCATGCCTTTGGGGATAAGCACTACCGAGGGCTCGTTAAAGATATGTTCTTCGCCTTCTTCACCCAGCTGAATTGATACCTCGGCGCCCAGATAGAGCATGTTACTGTTATCGGTGCCGGCAAAGACCAGGCATTCGTCATAAGGGTGCACCAGCGCCCCTTTTACGGGGTGACAGACCCCCGTTTTCTTGACGAAGCCGAGGGAAAAATTGGCATTAAATCCTTCCATATCCTTGCCTTCCATCCAGACACATGGTTCCGGGTACAGCCCGGCGGGTCCCTTTTGGACGAGTAACGGCTTTACCAGATGGGCATACTCCTTCTTTGCCATTTTGCTTTAGAACCTCCTTTCAACAGAAAGAATAGCAGGCGCCGTTGCCCTGCGTCAAGCTACCCACTCCCCTACAATTTTAAAAAACTATAAAGATTTGCTAAAATATAGTTTACATTATATACTATATATATAATAAAGTATATG
>JAUWXS010000133.1 GCA_030616265.1 Dehalococcoidia bacterium | reverse complement strand
CCTATCCTGGTTACCGACCTGACCATGAAAAGGTGCCGGAACTGCTCGGATAGTTTAAAGGCGTCAACCATCATATCTTTAGCTTCCTGGACGGAAGAAGGCTCAAGGACGGGTATGTAGCCCTGCAGGGCGATATAGCGGTTGTCCTGCTCGTTCTGGGAGCTCCAGGCCCAGGGGTCATCGGCGGAGAGTAAGACCAGCCCCCCCTTAGCCCCGATATAGCCGGCGGTCATCAGCGCGTCGTGAGCCACGTTTACCCCGACATGCTTCATTGAGGCCATGGCTCTCACCCCGCAGATGGAGGCGGCCAGGGCGACCTCAAAGGCTACCTTCTCATTGGTTGACCACTCAACATAGATATCAAGCTCCTTGGCGACTCCGGCCAGGGTTTCCAGTATTTCGCTTGACGGGGTACCAGGGTAAGAGGCGGCTACCTGGACGCCGGCCTCTATGGCTCCCCTGGCTATGGCTTCATTGCCCAGGACAAAGAGTCTTTGGCCAGGGGCGTCGGAACCGATGGTTAGTTCTTTCAAGGCCGGTCTCCTTCCCTGATTTATTAAGCATCATTCAATCAGCCAGCTATAGCAGTATATCTGATGCTGGGAAGGTAATCAAGGAAACTTGTTGTGCTTTAGCCGCAAATGTTAAAATAAATTAGCTAGAGAAGGGGTATAAATTTATGCCGTTACAGGCTATTGTCGTTAAAGGGGCCAGGGAGCATAACCTCAAGAATATAGATGTGGTTATCCCCCGCGATAAGCTGGTGGTTATCACCGGTGTCTCCGGCTCGGGCAAAAGCTCGCTTGCCTTCGACACCATCTATGCTGAGGGGCAGCGCCGCTACGTGGAGTCGCTGTCGGCTTATGCCCGCCAGTTCCTGGGCAGGATGGAGAAGCCCGAGGTTGACTATATTGAGGGTTTAAGCCCGGCTATCTCCATTGACCAGAAGGGGCCGAGCAAAAACCCGCGCTCCACAGTGGGCACGGTAACCGAGACCTATGATTACCTGAGGCTGCTCTTTGCACGAGTGGGCCACCCCCACTGCCCCAAGTGCGGGCGGGAGATAACGACGCAGACGGTGCAGCAGATTGTCGATGCCGTGCAGAATATCCCCGCCAAGAGCCGCATCATGATTTTAGCCCCGCTGATAAGCGACCGTAAGGGTGAGTATCAGGCAGTTTTCGACGACCTGCGCAAGGCGGGCTATGTCCGCGTTCGGGTTGACGGCGAGATTCGCGACCTGGCTGAGGAAATTCAGCTTGATAAATATAAGAAACATTCTATAGAGGTGGTGGTCGACCGACTGGTGATGGGGCAGAGTGACCAGAGCCGCATCGCCGACTCGGTGGAGACGGCTATTAAGTTGGGGGTGGGGGTGGTGCTGGTGTCCATTATTGATGGCGGGGAGCTTTTGTTCTCGGAGCACTTCGCCTGCGTGCACTGTGGCGTCAGCCTGGGCGAGATTGCCCCCCGAACCTTCAGCTTCAATAGTCCTCACGGCGCCTGCCGCGAATGCACCGGGCTGGGGGTCAAGCTGGAGATAGACCCAGAGCTGGTGCTGAACAAAAACCTGTCTATCCTGGAAGGGGCGATTCGCCCCTGGCAGTTCCATAGCTGGTACCTCTATCAGGTAGAATCTTTAGCCCGGGCTAACGGCTTTTCTCTGAATACCCCGGTCAAGGATTTGACTAAAGAACAGCTCGGTCTCATCCTCTACGGCGAGGGTGGGGAAACCAGGGTCTACCGCAACCGTTTCGGGCGGATAAGGCGTCACCACGACGGTTTTGAGGGTGTTATACCGGTCCTGGAACGGCTGCATCGAGATACCGAGTCGGAAAACTCCCGCGCCAATATTGAGCGATATATGGTGTCGAAGCCCTGCCCCGTCTGTGAGGGTAAACGGCTTAAACCGGAGTCGCTGGCGGTGACCGTCGGCGGCAAAAATATCGTCGAGGTCAGCTCAATGTCGGTGGCTCAGGCACTGGAGTGGGTGGGGGTAATCGGCGGCAACGGCAAAAAGGCAGTGCTCAGTAAGCGGGAGCAGCTGATTGCCCACCAGATTATTAAAGAAATTCAAGCCCGTCTGGGCTTTCTCAAGGATGTCGGCCTGGACTATCTAAACCTTGACCGTGCCTCGGCGACCCTGGCCGGTGGTGAGGCGCAGCGCATACGGCTGGCGACCCAGATCGGCAGCGGGTTGATGGGGGTGCTCTATATCTGCGATGAGCCGACCATTGGCTTACACCCCGCCGACGACTTTCGCCTGATTGAGACCCTGAAGCGCTTAAGAGAGTTGGGCAATACCATACTGGTGGTGGAGCATGATGAAGCCATGATGAGGGCGGCCGACCACGTTATCGATATGGGGCCCGGCGCCGGGGAGCACGGGGGGTGGATTGTGGCTACCGGCACCCTGGATGATATTATGAACTGCGCTGAGTCAATAACCGGCCAGTACCTAAGCGGCGCCAAAAAGATTCCTCTGCCCCCCAAGCGCCGCCCTGGCTCGGGCGAGGAGATAGTAATCAAG
>JAUWXS010000051.1 GCA_030616265.1 Dehalococcoidia bacterium | reverse complement strand
TCGGTAGCCAGGTGCTCACTTACCCGTTCGTCAACCCCCTCATAGTGGCCGCAGATAAGAATCAGGTGGCTGTGCTGGGATAGCTCCTGGGCGACCTGCTGTGAGAAGAGCCGGCCCTGCGGGGAGAGCAGGATAATCGGTGTCTTATCATCCTTTTCTATTGACTCCACCGCCTCGAAAATAGGTTCGGGCTTAAGCACCATGCCGGCGCCGCCGCCATAAGGGTAGTCGTCAACGGTGTGGTGCTTATCGCGGGTATGGTCCCGGATATTGTGCATACCGAGGCTGACCAGCTTCTGGTCTATAGCCCTTTTCATGATGCCAAGGTCAAAAATGCCTTGGAACATCTCGGGAAACAGGGTCAAAATATCAATGTGCACTTGTCTAGTCCTTCCCCCCATCGGGGATGGTGTGCTCGCCCACCCTTCCTTTTATAACGTCCACCGCGTGGGATAGCACCGGCAGTATTACCTCCAGGCACTCAGCCACCGCCTTGGGGCTGCCCGGCAGGTTGACGATAAGGCACTCTTTCCTCATCCCCGCCACCGCCCGGCTCAGCATGGCGTTAGGGGTGATGGCAAAAGACTTGGCTCTCATCATCTCGGCCAGGCCCGGCACCTCTTTATCCACCACCGAAAGGGTGGCTTCGGGGGTGACATCGCGCGGCGCCAGTCCGGTGCCGCCGGTGGTGATAATAATATCCAGGCTGCCTTCGTCGGCCCACTGGCTAAGCTTTTGGGCGATAGTATCCTTCTCGTCGGGGATAACCTCGTACTTAACCACCTTGCAGTCCACACTGGCAAAGCTATCCCGAACCAGCGGCCCGCTCTTATCGGGGCGCTTTCCCTGCCACGCCTTATCGCTGATGGTAATGATGCCCAAGTTAAACATATATACTGCCTCGCTTAAAGCAAACTATATTTTATCACATATGGGGCATAGAGCAAAAGGGACGAATTTATCAAATTTAATCTGGCAGGTATTGACAAAAGGGGGTATGTGTGCTATAGAATGGTAGAAAGTGGGGGATAGTGGTAAACTAGGGTAGAATTGTGGTTGGTATGTTCTTCGGTGAATTCGAATACAAGGTTGACGAAAAGGGTAGGGTTCCTATACCGCCTAAGTTCAGGGGCTTGCTAAAGGCGGGAATGATGCTGACGCCGGGGGTGGAAGGCTGCATTACCGCCTACCCAATAAAAGAGTGGGAAAAGCTGGCGGCTACCCTTACCGCTGGTTCGCTTTCCCCCAGTAAATTGAGGATGTTAAATCGGGCTGTTTTCTCTACCGCCTTTAGCCTGAAGATAGACGGTCAGGGAAGGATAGCCCTGCCGGCTCCGCTAGAGCAGCATGCCGAGATTGTAAGCGAGGTAGTTATCATCGGAGCCAATAATTACCTCGAGATCTGGAATAAAGTACGCTGGGAAGAGGAGAAGGCTATGGCCCAGGAACAGGCCTGGCAGCTTCTAGAAGGTCTGGAGAGGCACCGATGAATCTAACCATGTCGGCAGCTCCTACCCACATCTCGGTATTACTGGAAGAGACCATCGAGGCGCTGGACGTTCAGCCCGGCGGCCGCTATATCGACGGCACCATCGGGCCCGGAGGCCATGCCGCAGCTATTCTAGAACACAGCTTGCCCGGCGGGCAGCTGCTGGGCATTGATGCCGACCCCAGAGCCATAAAAATGGCCAGGTCCCGGCTTGAAGCCTACGGCGACTCGGTCCTGCTGGTCAACCAGAACTTTGCCAATCTTAAGTCAATCTGCACCAAGCACGGCTTCTTCCCTGTACACGGTATCCTCTTTGACCTGGGTCTTTCCTCGGTGCAGCTGGAGAAGAATAATCGCGGTTTCAGCTTCCGGCATGACGCCCTCCTCGACATGCGCTTGAGTCCCCGCCAGGAGATTACCGCCGACACTATTGTCAACTCGTCACCCGAGAATCAGCTGGCTAAGATGATAAGGGCCTATGGCGAAGAACGTCATAGCCAGCAGATAGCCCGCCGCATTGTGCGCCAGCGCCCCATAACCACCAGCCTCCAGCTAGCCCAGACTATAGAGCAGGCGGTTGGGGGCAGGCGGGGCCGAATTCACCCCGCCACCCGCACCTTCCAGGCGCTGCGCATCGCCGTTAACCAGGAGCTTGAGCACCTGAAGTTGGTGCTGGAACAGGCGGTCGACCTTCTCGGCTTCGGCGGCAGACTGGTGGTTATCAGCTATCACTCCCTTGAGGACCGCATCGCCAAGCAATTTATGCACCAGCAGGCCAGCGGAGAGGAAGCCTGCCTCAGGTTAATTAATAAGAAGGTTATTATTCCGTCTCTGGCGGAGGTCCGGTATAATCCTCGCAGCCGCAGCGCCAAGTTGAGAGCGGCGGAACGAATCTCTGTGCCCAAGGAGAATTGCGGTGAGTAAACCGGCCATCGAATATCAGAAGGTGATGACCGAGATAGTATATGTGAACCTGCCTGGTCCCAAGGAACCCAGCCCAGGAATGACCGGAGGTGAACTTTTGCACGGTTTCCTGACTGAGCTGCATGAGGCTACCAGTAACGAGGTGCAAGCTTACCTGGGGGCTTTGTGCAGCAAGTGGAACGTGCGCTTTAGAAAAGAAGGCGGTACTGGCGGGGAAAAATAATATTGACGGAGATGTTCAATCTTCTAAGCTTGCCGTGAAGTGAGGGAAAATCACTTGGGGAGGTTTGAAGATGTGAGAATTAAAAACATTGAATCAAGATCCGAATATCTCAATAAAGGAGGGGGCAGATGACAAAACGAGGGGTTTTAACTTCTATTGATGTTGGCACCACCAAGGTATGCACCACTATCGCTGATGTGAACGAAGGGGGCAATATCCGGGTGGTGGGGGTGGGGGTTACGCCATCGGTAGGGTTGCATAAAGGGCTGGTGGTCAACATCAACGAGGCCAAGGAATCAGTCCGGGAATCGGTGAAGAAGGCGGAGCAAGCCAGCGGTTACAAAGTGGAATCGGCCTATGTCGGTGTCACCGGCCGACATGTCAGCTCGCTGAACAACAGGGCCGTGGTCGCCATTACTCGCAATGACCGGCTGGTGCGCTCTGATGACCTGAAGCGGGTGCTGACCACTGCCCGCAGCGTTAAGGTTCCGGTCGATAGGAGGCTGCTCCATGTCATTCCTCGCGGTTACGCCGTTGATGGCCAATCGGGGGTAAAGAACCCGGTGGGAATGCATGGCTTCAGGCTGGATGTGGAAGCCCATATCATCACCGCCGCCGTGACCTCGGTGCAGAACCTGGTAAAGTGCGTCCGCGGCATCGGGCTGGATATCGACGACCTTATCCTGGAACCTTTAGCCAGCAGCGAGGCGGTACTATCTGCCGATGAGAGGCAGGTAGGCGTCATCCTGGCTGATATCGGCGGTGGCACCACCGATATCGCTATCTTCAGGGAAGGGAGTATCTGGCATACCGCCATTCTACCCGTAGCCGGTTACCAGATCACCAGGGACATCGCCATCGGTCTGGGGCTGCCCTTTGATGTGGCTGAGGAGATGAAGAAGAAATATGGCAGCGTTGCCCCGGTCTATGAAACCAAGGGGGGTAGCGGCAGCGACACCCTGACCACCAACGGGCACGGCGTCTCTCACCAGGACCTCTGTGACATAATCCGGGCTCGGGTAGAAGAACTGCTGAGGCTTATCGTGCTTGAGATGCCCAGCTCTGATTATGAGACGCTGGTTCCCGACGGCATGGTGCTCACCGGCGGCAGTGCCAACCTGGCCGGCATTGAAGCCCTGGGGCGCAATACCCTGCAGTTGCCGGTAAGGGTCGGCATTCCCAGCAGTATATACGGTATATCGGATACCCTTCATGACCCGGCCTACGCCACCAGCGTTGGCCTGCTCTTGTGGGGAGCCAAGCACAGGGAAATGCAGACCTGGAATCGCCACGGCTTTGGCTCGGGTTTGCGGCGCTTCGTTTCCCGGCTCTTTAATGCGTTCCGTTAGCTGTAAATACCAGCTAATTTAGTAAAGAAAGGAGGGGGGAAAATGGCAAAAACAACCTTCAGTCCTAATCCAGCTAAGATTAAGGTCTGCGGCCTGGGTGGTGGCGGCTGTAACGCCATAACCCGCATGGTCAGGGAGCAGATTCAAGGGGTAGAGTTCATCGGCATGAATACCGATGCCCAAGCCCTGTCTATCACCGAAGCCCCTGTCCGCGTCCAGCTTGGTGAAAAGCTCACCAAGGGCTTGGGCGCGGGCGGCGACCATAACCTGGGCCAGAAGGCGGCCGAAGAGAGCCGTGAGGAAATCTCTGAGCTTCTGGAAGGCTCTGATATGGTGTTTATCACCTGCGGTATGGGTGGTGGCACCGGCACCGGCGCCGCTCCGGTGGTGGCTGAGGCCAGTAAGCAGACCGGGGCCCTGACCATCGCCGTGGTCACCAAGCCCTTTGCCTTTGAAGGTACCCACCGCACCGAGGTAGCCGAGGACGGCATCGTTCGTCTCCTGGGTAAGGTTGATACCCTTATCATTATTCCCAACGACCGCCTGCTCGACCTCTGCGACCAACAGACGGTGGTGGATAATGCCTTCAAACTGGCCGACGATGTGCTGCGCCACGGTGTCCAGGCTATTGCCGAGGTTATCGTTGTTCCCGGGTTGATTAACCTTGACTTTGCCGATGTCAAGGCAGTGATGAAGGACGCTGGACCGGCCTGGATGTCCATGGGCGTGGGTTCGGGCAAGAGCCGGGCTGTCGACGCAGCTAACGAAGCCCTGGCCAGCCCGCTGTTAGATGTTTCCATTGATGGCTCTAAGGGTGTACTGTTCAATGTCGCTGGCGGCACCAATCTTACCCTGTTTGAGGTTAATGAAGCGGCTGACGTCATCAAGGCGGCGGTAGACCCCGAGGCCAATATCATCTTCGGCGTGGCTCAGGACCCGAGTATGGGCGAGGAGATAAGGATAACCCTGATTGCCACCGGCTTTGCTTCCAAGCTGGGACTGGCCGGCGTCAGTCGGGAAGAGGAGTTCAACGAGTTGCTTAGGGGCTTAAGGGGCAAGGAGGAGGAACTGGATGTTCCCGCCTTCCTGCGCCGTCCCTTGTTTAGTCATCGGCGCCAACCGATAACGCCGTCGATTAAGCTGGTTAAAACTCCGCCGAGCGCGCCTTAGAGGAGAGGTCCCTTGGCAATAACTAGAACTGATACCGGCTAAAAGGCTGTGGAGTTCTCTTGCTCTGCAGCCTTTTTTCTTTGTCTTAAAATCGTTGGTTAAAGGGGCTAAAAATGCTTGACAAACACTATATGTTGTGGTATCTTTGTCCTGTTACACAATATAAGGTAGTGGTGAGCCATGAATTGTCCTTATTGCGGTCATGCTGAAGACAGGGTTATAGATTCCCGTGAGGTGAACGAAGGCGTACGCCGTCGGCGCCAGTGCCTGGGCTGCGGCTCCCGTTTTACCACCTACGAACGGTTACAGCCCGCCAGCCTCTTCGTCATTAAAAAAGACGAGCGGCGGGAGGAGTTTGACCGCGAAAAGCTCTTGAGCGGCATTCGCAAGGCCTGTGAAAAAAGGCCCTTGCCGACCGGTATCGTCGATAAGCTGGTTGACGATATCGAGGCTGAGCTTTACCAGCTGGGCAAGGCGGAGGTAGCCAGCACTATCGTCGGCGACATTGTAATG
>JAUWXS010000020.1 GCA_030616265.1 Dehalococcoidia bacterium | reverse complement strand
TTTTTTTTGCGGGGTGGTTCCCCCCTCAGGTGCACCCGCGGGGGGGGGGGGGGGGGGGGGGCGTAGCCTGGGGGGGGGGGGGGGGGGGGGGCCAGCAGACCGTGGGTTAAGAATGAGGGGGCGATTTTACCTGAACTTAGCACCCGAGATTCAATTGACTTGACATATTGCCCGTGTTATCATAATTAAAAGGCTGGTGAGTATGTCGGCTCTGAATGAGCTTAATAAAGAAATTACGCTTTGCCAGCAGTGCGAAATAGCTAAATATCGAAACATGGTGGTGCCTGGAGAAGGGGCGGAGGCTGCCGATATAGTGTTTATTGGTGAGGCGCCAGGCTGGCACGAAGACCAGCAGGGGCGACCTTTCGTTGGGCCGGCGGGGAAATTCCTCGACGAACTACTGGCTTCTATCGGACTAAAGCGGGCACAGGTTTATATCGCTAACGTGATAAAGTGCCGTCCTCAGGGGAACCGAGACCCCTTACCCATGGAAATCCAGAATTGCCGCGCGTGGCTGGATCGCCAGATTGAGATAATCAGCCCCAAGATGATTGTGACCTTAGGGCGTTACTCGATGGCCATGTTCTTCCCCGGCAAGAGCATCAGCAAGATTCACGGCACCGCCCAGAAGCGGGACGATGTTATCTATTACGCCATGTATCACCCGGCGGCGGCTCTGCACCAGGGGAGCCTGCGCCAGGAGATAGAGGCGGATATGCTCAAGATTCCGACACTGCTCACCCAATCAGAAACAATTAAGGAGGAACAACCACCTGAGCAACTAACTATGTTCTAGGTGAAACAAAGTGAAGAGACCAATGACTAGATCAAAACTAAAGATAATCCCCCTGGGGGGGCTATCCGAAATCGGCAAGAACATGATGGCGATTGAATATGAGAACGACATCATGATTATCGATGCCGGTCTTATGTTCCCCGGGGAGGAAATGCTGGGTATCGACCTGGTAATCCCCGACATCAGCTACCTGATGGAGAGGCGGGAGAAGATAAGGGGTATCGTTATCACCCACGGTCATGAAGACCATATCGGCGCCCTGCCTTATCTCCTGCCCCAGCTTGATGTGCCGGTCTATTCCACCAAGCTGCCCCATGGCCTTATCTCGGTGAAGCTGAAGGAGAGAAAGGCGCTGGCCGGGGCCAAGCTTAAGGTTGCACCCTTTGGCAGTCAGATCATGCTGGGCAGATTCAAGGTGGAGCTCTTTCCCGTCTGCCACAGCATACCCGATGCCGCCGGACTGATTATACATACCCCGGTGGGCATCATCGTCCACAGCGGGGATTTTAAGCTGGACTATACGCCCGTTGACGGCAAGCCGACCGACCTTTCCCGGCTGGCGCAGCTGGGGGCGCAGGGGGTGCTACTCCTGCTCTCCGATTCCACCTACTCCGAGCTGCCCGGATATACCCCCTCGGAGCGGTTGGTGGGTGAGACCCTGGACCGGGTGATGGCTGAAGCCCCGGGGAGGGTGATTGTGACCACCTTCTCCTCGCTGGTATCGCGCATCCAGCAGGTTATCGATGCCGCCGCCCGACACCAGAGACGAGTCTTCGTCGTCGGGCGCAGCATGACCGATATCGTGAAAATGACGCTGGAGCTGGGCTATCTCAAGGTTCCCGATGGTTTACTGGCCAGGATAGATGAACTTAGAGGTATGCCGCGCAATAAAGTTGTCCTCGTTACCACGGGCAGCCAGGGCGAGCCGACCTCGGCCCTGGTGCGTATCGCCAACAAGGACCACCGCCACGTTCATATAATCAAGGGGGACACGGTGGTTCTCTCGGCCACGGCGGTGCCGGGTAACGAAGCGCTGATTAACCGCACGGTGGACGCCCTGTTCAGGCAGGGGGCGCAGGTGCTCTACGATAAAGTAGCCAAGGTGCACGTCCACGGGCACGGCAGCCAGGAAGAGCTAAAACTGCTGCTTAACCTGGTAAGGCCCAGGTTCTTTATTCCTATTCATGGCGAGTACCGCCACCTGAGCCTGCATGCCCAGTTAGCCGAGTCGGTGGGTATTCCCCCGTCGAATATTTTCCTGCTCGAGGACGGCGATGTCCTTGAGCTTGGCCCCAACGGGGGCAAGGTGACGGGCAAGGTCAGCTCGGGCAATGTTTATGTCGACGGTCTGAGCGTGGGCGACATCGGCAGCATCGTGCTGCGTAACCGCCGGATGCTATCCCGGGACGGAATAGTGGTGGTGATTATCGCCACCAACCGCCAGACCGGCAAGCTGGTGGGACGACCTGATATTGTCTCCCGCGGCTTTGTCGATACCAGGGAGTCTAAAGACATGATAGAGGAGAGCCGCGACCTGGTGGCTAAAGCCTTTGACCACGGCGGCGGTCGCCCCACCGACTGGGGCTTTTTCAATACCAAGGTCAGGGACATATTGAGTAGATTCTACTACGACCAGACCAAGCGCCGGCCCATGATTCTGCCGGTTATGGTAAAGGTGTAGCTCTAAATGGCCAAGAATAGAGCCAATGCCAGACGCCAGCCCCGCAGTCAGCCCAAGCCTCAGGGAAGGTCGGGTGGGAATCGGTTTTTCCGGTTTATCCTGCTGGCGCCAGTGCGCCGACTGATACTGACGGTCATCTTCCTGGGGCTGCTCATCTGGCACTGGACGACCGTCACTACCTGGGTGTCCAGCGTCTGGGACGGCACCCTAGACCTGTTCGGCTGGGGGCTGTTCTTCCTCTTTCTGGCCTTCGGCTTCATCATCGGGGTGGTGTGGGGGCGGAGAGTGCTCTCCGTTATCTATCACTGGAACCAGTGGCTCGGCGGCGTCGTCTTTGTCTTTACCGTCTGGGGGATACTGGCTTTCTTCGGGCTCGGCGGCAGCTTCGGCGATGGCATTATCGGCGGGGCTGATTTCGCCGGCGGCCTTCGGCTGTTCGGGCTGGTGATTTTAGGTATTATCCTGGTTACCCCCGGCTTCTGCTGGCGGCTTGTTACCAGGTTTTTGGGCTGGATTGGGGTGCAACTGCGAAAACGCCCTGAGCCTGGAGAGGTGACCTATATTGAGCCTACCTCCATTGATGAGCCGTTACAACCTGCGGTGATGGCGCTTCAACCGCCGCTAACCAGAGAGCCTGGGGCTGAAGGGGAGACCCCGGTGCTTACCCCCACCCCCGGACAGCAGGAGCTCAGGCAGGTAGCTCAAGAAGTATGGAAGAAGTACGGCGAATCTCCGTCCCTGGTTACCGTTGACGGCTGGAGGTTGCCGCCTATCGATATTCTGGATAACATCCCCGAGGTTGAGTTCGGGCAGGCGGATAACATGCAGCGGGCACGGCTCATCGAAGAAGCCTTAGCCAGCTACGGCGTTGCCGCCAAGGTGGTGCAGATAAACGCGGGGCCGACGGTCACCCAGTTCGGCGTCGAGCCGGGTTGGGACCGCAAGATGAAGGAGGTCAAGGAGAGGGATAAGGACGGCAACGTTAAGGTAAGGCTGGAGGAGGTATCCAAGACCAGGGTCAAGGTGGAGCGAATCACCTCGCTTTCTAACGACCTGGCGCTGGCTCTGGCGGCGCCCAGCATCAGGATTGAAGCCCCGGTGCCGGGTAAATCGCTGGTGGGCATTGAGGTGCCCAATACCATTTACGGGCTGGTCAGCCTGCGCGGAGTGGTGGAGACCAGCGTCTTCCAGAAGATAAAGGCCAAGACCAAGCTGTCGCTGGCGCTGGGCAAGGGGGCGGGCGGGGAGGCGGTGGCGGCCGACCTGTCCCGAATGCCCCACCTGCTTATCGCCGGGGCTACCGGCAGCGGCAAGACGGTCTGCCTTAATTCTATTATCTGCTGCCTGCTGCTGCACACTTCCCCCAATGATGTGCGCTTTATTATGATCGACCCCAAGCGGGTGGAGTTGACCACCTTTAACAGCATACCTCACCTGGCAGCGCCGGTTATCGTGGATACTCACAAAGCCCTGAGCACGCTGCGCTGGCTCAACCAGGAGATGGATAAACGCTACCAGAAGCTGGTTGGTGCCGGCGCCCGCAACATTGAGGGTTACAACAAGAGCAAAGGAGGTGACGAGAGGCTGCCCTACCTGGTGCTGGTGATTGACGAGCTGGCCGATGTGATGATGGCCGGCTTTGACGAGGTGGAGCACGTCCTCTGTCGCTTAGCCCAGCTTGCCCGCGCCACGGGCATTCACCTCATCGTGGCTACCCAGCGCCCTTCGGTGGACGTGGTCACGGGCTTGATTAAGGCTAACTTCCCCACCCGCATCAGCTTTGCCGTTACCTCCCAGGTGGACTCGCGGACTATCCTCGACATGGGGGGTGCCGAGAAGCTGCTGGGCAGGGGAGATATGCTCTATATGCCCACCGAGGCGAGCAAGCCCAAGCGCCTGCAGGGCTGCTATGTCTCCGACGCCGAGCGGGAGAGGCTGGTCTATTTCTGGGGCAGCCAGCAAAAGGAAGAGGCGGCGTCGCTAAAGATTGAGGATATTGCCACCCCCACCGTCCCGGGTAGGGGAACATTCCCCCCCGACCCGCTGCTCGAAGCCGCCCGACAACTGGCGCAGGAGCACAAGCATATCTCCACCTCTTTCTTGCAGAGGCGGTTGCGCATCGGCTATCCCCGGGCTGCCCGTATCATGGAGCAGCTTGAGGAGGAGGAGCAGGGCTAGTTTCTATTCCTTGGCCGCGGCATACGCCACGAGCCATGCCCACAAACCCAATATAAAAAGCGCAATCGCTATCAGGAACCACTCGGTCGACCATAAGCCGACGGCGTCATTCTGGAAGGCGCTTACTATGCCCAGCACCAGGCTGGCCAAGCCCAGGATTTCCAAGACCCACGCCACTACCGCGAGGCACTTGGGACCCATACAGAAGAGCAGGCACTTTAACCCATTGGGAACTGCCGCCATTTTTTTGCCTCCTTGGTTATTTAGTTACTGCCTTTAATTGTATCACTGGTTGTCAATGGGTATCTTTTCCCACCCACCCCGATTTTATCTATTCCCGCCCGCCGCCCTTTAAGGTAAAGAGGGGTGTAGCACCCCTCTTAAAAACACCCCGCTTCGTTGGTTGGGTGGTTGTTAATGGGGTGGGGGGTGGCAAGATAGACCGATTCTTAATTTAAAACCAATTTAGTCTTGATAGAAACTTACCAAACTCGTTTGCTATTTTTTCAAAGCGAGCGTAGTCACCCCCAAAAAGCCCTGCCTTAAGTGGGGGCCAGGATTCCTTTTGTCTGTTTGCTTCAGTTATTATGTCCTTGAATGGATTTGAATCCTCCTCATGGTGGAATTTCCAGCCAAACCTTCCAATAGGACCCCATACGCCACCTAGTCTAGCATGTTCTTGATTGTCCAAATCAGTGTAAACCAAAGCCAACAGCACTTCGAAGCGGTCAAAATTCTGCTCATAGTCTCGTCCTAAAAATAGTAAGTCATCTAGCATTGGCTGTAGCAATGTGAATAAATACTCACTTCGGGGGACGTATTGGTTTTCATGTCCGGGGAGCCCTTTGAAGGCATCATGCAATCTCCCTGTTTCTTTGATAATCGGAAGGATTAAGGGGATTGACTGAGTATGAAGCGTGGGCCCAAGTCTAGCCGTGAATATTGTAGCTAGGTTGTCATACTTCTCCGATGCTAATGCTGAAATCCCTGCACTGTAGAAGAGAAGCATAATAGGGTACCACCGTAGAGCCTGCCAAATGGCCAAACCGCCTTTAGACTCAAGTCGGTCTGTCAAGCGAGTTGTCACCATTTTGAGTAATGGTAGATGTTCCTGTTTGCCCCAATATGCTACACAGCACAGCGTGCGCTGTAGGTCATCTACTATTCGTTCGTAATCCTTAAGCCGGCGTGTAAATTCCTCAAGTGACCAGTCACCTTGGACTGCAAAATTATCTTCTGATGTTTGAAGAAGCACCTCTCGAAGTTTTTGGGCAATTAGATCGTGAAGTTTAATTGTATAGCGACTATCTGAAAGATATTCTTTTGTAAGGTTAATTAGGCTCACAGGTTCGTTTGTATCTGTCATAGGCATAGAAGAAGGGACGGCGACAAGAACGTCTTGCCCCTTCTTATCCTCCTTCTCTGGTGAATCAAGGATTGGTGCTTTGAAAATAAAATCCCCATCGCCATCAAGGAAACCATAGTGAGGGGTTTGGTGAGAATGCTGGTCTTTTGCAACTCGTTCATAAACATATGCCATTACGCCATTCGCGGTGATTACTCCGTCGGCACTCGACGCTTTGCCTTCAAGAGCCTCAATGAGATGTCCGGTAAAAACGGAATGGTTGGGTATTGGACCACCAGCATCAGCTACTACTTCATCAGCTTTACCTGCGGTGAGCACTTGGCGAGAATAGCGTAATAACATGTCCTCAAGAAAGCGCATGCTGCCGGGTGGCAATGAGCGCGTGATTGCGAGGCCACCATAGCACGCGTCCATGACGAAAAGAATATGCTTAGCTGGTATCAGTTCTGCATTACTCGTTAGTTCATCCCACCTAATGAGCGTGGATACACTTTGTTGATTGCCATCATAGGGTACCAGGAATCCAACCTCACCTCGGCGACCTGAAAGAGTATATCCATGTCCAGCGAAGAAAAAGATTATTCTGTCATCCGGCCTAGAGTTGTTAGTATAAGAGAGGAATGAATCGATGATATTTGCTCTAGTCGCTTTCTTATCATCAAGTATAAGAACTTTTCCTTCTTTAAAACCAAACTTGTCAATAAGAAGTTTCGCGATTGCCTGTGCGTCGTTGACCGCATAGCCCAATGGGGAGGCATGTTGATATTTGTTGATGCCTACGACTAGTGCGTGACTCACAGTGTACTTTTGAGTATATGTTTCACTGTTCATTTTAATGTATTATTAGTCAGAGTTTACTTTTCTAACTATAAACCATTTCGGCAACCCAGAGCCTTTCCCATAATATACTCCCAACCAGTACTTCAAACAATCTTTGAGTGAAATTGGGATTTTGGCCCTCTCACTTCCCCCTCCCCAATCTTTTCAAAATCGCATCCATGTAAACCCGCGCCAGGTTCTTGCCGTGCTTGGACATGCGCTCCCGCTTCTTCTTGAGCTTCTTCTCGCGGCGCTCCTGTTTAGTCTCTGCCTCGTCGTCGCTCACTTTTCTATCTCCACCGGCTCGAACTCCTTGCGCAATTCAATAATGCGGTCGCGGATGAGCGCCGCCTTCTCAAACTCCAGGTTGCGGGCGGCGGTCTTCATCTGCCCTTCCAGCTCTTTAATGAGGCGGGTGATGTCCTCTCTGGTGAGGGAGGTGGCGCTATAGACAGCGCGCACCTCGGCGGCGACCTTGACCCGCTCGGTGATGTCCTTGATGGCTTTTCTTATGCCCTGGGGGGTGATGCCGTGCTCTTTATTATAGTCCAGCTGAATCTGGCGGCGGCGCTTTGTTTCATCTATAGCGGCCTGCATGGACCTGGTGACGCTATCGGCGTACATGATGACATGGCCGTCGATGTGGCGGGAGGCGCGGCCCATGGTCTGGATTAAGGCCCCTTCCGA
Source organism: Dehalococcoidia bacterium (assembly GCA_030616265.1). GTDB lineage: Bacteria > Chloroflexota > Dehalococcoidia > Dehalococcoidales > BS750m-G39 > E44-bin88. Next base: position 1,510 of record JAUWXS010000020.1, on the reverse strand, counting down.
CCTGAGGAAGCCTTCCTTATCGGCGTCCAGAATCGCCACCAGGCTGACCTCGGGCAGGTCGAGCCCTTCGCGCAGCAGGTTTATGCCCACCACCACGTCGTAAACGCCCAGGCGCAAGTCGCGCAGTATCTCCACCCTCTCCAGGGTGTCAATCTCGGAGTGCAGGTAGTGGGTCTTGGTACCCATCTCTATCAAATAGTCGGCAAGCTCCTCAGCCATGCGCTTGGTCAGGGTGGTCACCAGGCAGCGCTCACCCTTGTCCACGCGGGTCTTAATCTGGTCGAGGATGTCGTCAATCTGGCCCTTGGTCGGCTTGATTTCGACGGTGGGCTCGAGGAGGCCGGTGGGGCGGACTAATTGCTCGACGACCTGCTGGCCGTGTTTGTATTCATACTCGCTGGGGGTGGCCGAGGTATAGACGACCTGGTTGATGCGCCGGCCGAACTCGGTGAAGTTGAGGGGGCGGTTGTCCAGCGCCGAGGGCAGGCGAAAGCCGTACTCCACCAGGGTTTCTTTGCGCGCCGTGTCGCCGTGGAACATGCCGCGAATCTGGGGGATGGTCATATGCGATTCGTCGATGAAGAGCAGGAAGTCCTTGGGGAAGTAGTCCAACAATGTCGAAGGGGGGCTGCCGGGGGGTCGCTGCGATAGGTGGCGTGAGTAGTTTTCCACGGCGTGGCAGTAGCCGGCTTCGCGCAGCATCTCAATGTCGTAGTTGGTGCGGGCTTCGAGGCGGGCGGCTTCCAAAAGCTTGCCCTGGCCTTTTAGCTCGGTCAGCCTTTCGGCAAGCTCCTGTTTGATGCTCTCAATGGCTGTCATTAGCTTGTGGTGGGAGGTGACGAAGTGCTTGGCGGGATAGATGGAGACCGATTCCATTTCGCTGAGCATCTCGCCGGTGAGGGGGTCGATCTCAATAATGCGCTCCAGGGTGTCGCCGAAGAACTCGATGCGCAGGGCCAGCTCCTCGTAGGCGGGCTGGATTTCCAGGGTGTCGCCGCGGACGCGGAACTTGCTGCGGGTGAAGTCGATGTCGTTGCGCTCGTACTGCATGTCCACCAGCTGCCTGAGCAGCTTTTGCCGGGGGTAGCTCTCACCGCGCTTGAGGCTTAAGACAAAGCTGAGGTATTCCTCGGGCTCGCCCAGCCCGTAGATGCAGGAGACCGAAGCCACGATGACCACGTCCCGCCGCTCGAAGAGGGAACGGGTAGCGGCGTGGCACAGCTTGTCAATCTCCTCGTTGATTTCAATCTCCTTTTCGATACAGGTGTCGGTACGCGGGAGATAGGCCTCGGGCTGGTAGTAATCATAATAGCTGACGAAGTACTCCACGGCGTTATCGGGGAAGAACTCCTTGAACTCGGTGGAGAGCTGGGCGGCTAGAGTCTTAGTGGGGCAGATGACCAGGGTGGGCCTCTGCGCCCGCGCAATGACGTTAGCCATGGTGAAGGTCTTGCCGCTGCCGGTAACGCCGAGCAGGGTCTGGTGCTTGTAGTCTTTATCCAGACCTTCC
>JAUWXS010000066.1 GCA_030616265.1 Dehalococcoidia bacterium | reverse complement strand
GTCTTTAGAGCCTTAACTCGCTTTACAAACCTGTCTTCTGCTCCCCTATCAGCTTCTCCCCATACTCAAGCAGGAGCTTGGCTCGCTCCGGGGGCACCTTCTTCGATTCCAGGTAGGCTTTGAGAGCATCGGGGGGGTAATCTCTTCAGCTGTCCACTGCCCCAGCCTGATACTCACCTCTCGCCTGATTTCCTTGGCGATAGTGAAGTAGTGAGCCTCTTTAACCGCGTTCCTGATATCGCTATCTCTGAGCTGCCCTTCGAGCTCGGCGGGCAGGCTAGTCTGAAGCCGCACGATAGCGTCTTTGACACTGTCCTGCTGCTCGGCGATAGCCTTGAGCACCCTAGCCGTCGGTTCGATATCATCCGGCTCAATATTGACGCTGACGGTGACGAAGCGGCGCCCGGCCAGCGGGTGAAAGTCAAAGCTGACTTGTCTCTTGCCCGTTTCGCTATCCGCCTCAATCTCCACCAGATAAAAACCCTTGTCGTCCTCCGCCTCGCCGAAATCCAGCCGCTCCAGGCTGCCAGCATAAACCACCGGTGGGCTCTCGTTTTTGACCTGGTGCTTGTGGATATGCCCCAGGGCGATATAGTCGAAGGCAGGATTAGCGATACTGCTCACCAGCAGGGCGTGCTCCTGCCCGATGGTCATCGAGCTCTCCGAGCCTACCTTAGCGCCGATTATCGAGACGTGCGCCGCCAGCACGGCGGGCAGTTCGGGGTCAAGTTCTTTAGCCTTGGCGGCGATGACATCGGTCATTGCCTGCTGTAATCGCTGGTTTATCTGCTCGAAGGTGAGGTTCTTGCTCTCCTCTCTGGCTAAGAGGGCGCTGCGCCTCAGCCAGGGCAGGGAGACTACCTGGACCTCCCCGCTATTGGTCGGTATGCGATAAACCTCGGGACGGTTGGAGACATAGACGTTTTTCACCGCCAGGGTATCAAAGATTTCGGTGGTGGTGGCTTTACCGATAGCGTTGGGCAGGTCGTGGTTGCCGATTAAGAGAAATGTAGGAATGCCGCTGCTAGAAAGACGATAAATCCTCCTAGCAAATTCCCGCTGCTGGGTCTGGGTGGGCTCGCGGCTCTTGTAGGCATCGCCGCAGAAAAGTACCAGGTCAACCTTGTTCTCCAGAGCATAATCCACCACCTGGTCGAGGGCTTTCAGGAAATCAAGCAGCCGCGAGGACAAACCGGTAGTCGGGTCAAGGCGACCATAAGTTTCCACACCAAGGTGAAGGTCGGCAAAGTGGAGGATTTTCACACTTCACTCCTCTATTCCAGCAGAGTCAAAATCTCTCTCAACGATGAGATTACCGGGCCGTCCCAGCTATCGGCTTCGTCATCGACCCGATATACGTTGGCGCTATCCTCATCGGGGTCACGGATGAGAACGGGGTGCATACCTACCCCAGCAGCACCGGTCAGTTCCTGGCAGTCTCCGTCTCCGATATATAAGCAGTCTTCCGGTTTAACTGCCAGATGCTCGATCGCCAGCTGATAGATACGCGGGTCGGGCTTCTGCATACCAATGAGTGCCGAAAACACCGACACATCAAGTAACGCCGCCAGGGGCATCTTATCCAGCATCTTGGGAATGGCCGCCCCGCAATTGGTGATAAGCCCCGTCTTATAGCCATGGCCTTTCAAATCGGAGAGCGTTGCTACCGCATCAGGGCGCGGCTTTATCACCCTTACCGCATATTCTAAATTGATACGCGCCGCCGCTTCGACCTCGGCGTCTTCGGAGCTTACATCGAGCTTCTGGCAGATGTATTCAACGTTTTCCTCAATAGTCTGGAAGACCCCCAGACCCCGTTCGTCGAGGGTATCGAACCATAACTGGATAAAATCATCTGGGGGTGCCGAGAGAACGGAAGCCATTTGCCTCAGGGCGTTCTCGTGCTCCCGTAAAGGGAACTTATCTATCAGCGTCCCGAAAAGGTCGAAGATAACGGCTTCGTATTTCACATCATGCCCCTGTATGCTGTCACTACCCCCGATGTCGGTTCTGTATTGTCAGTTCCCACTTATGGCCATCGCTAGAACGTATAGCACCAACCGAGCACACCCTTATATCATCTCCCTGATAAGAGGTAGCCGATATTTCAAACAGGCGCTCCGCCAATTCCTGGGGAGTTTTGCCCCTGAATTCCAGCTTCAGCAGGCCCGAATCAGGGTCAAAGGACTTCGGGCTCCCCAGGTCGCCGTTGTATGTCGAGATGCCCGTCAACATTCCCGGTTCGGGTTTAACCTTAAACGTCCTGGCTGGCATATCGTGCCTTTTTATTCCCAAGATAGCTACGAGAGTAGCGTTGTCGCCGCTGGTTGCGACGCCGGCAATCCTGGGTGTATTGAGGCTGTCAGGCTCGGCGCAGGCGCCGTCAAGCAACTTTTCCAGATAATCCTCGGTAGGCGAAGATTCCGTATGAAACAGTAGACGATAGGTCTCAAAGATTGCCTCTGTCTGAATCCCATTGCTAATGACAGCCATTCCTGTGCCTTTATCGAATTTCACGGCTGTGTAGTGCCTCAAGGGGTCGTACGGCTGGTCGCCTGTTGGCCCAATTATGACATTGTTTTCTCGGAGTATTCCCTTTCTGGCCCTGCTTTGTGGACTACGACCGGTCACAAGATAGACAAAGGCAGCCCTTTTATCAACTGTCATGCCAATAAATAACTGCCTTCCCAGATAAGGCCCACCGGGATTGCTCACTGTGTTTCTCCACCCTTCCATATCTTGCCCCCGGGGGGCAAAACGAAGAGGTCCTCCCCATCCAGCTTGGCCTGCAGCGTCTTCTTCAGTTCGCTGATAGGCACCCGTATCTGCCTCAGACTGTCGCGCTCCCGAATGGTGACCTGATTGTCTTCCAGCGACTCGAAGTCAACGGTGACACAGAAGGGAGTACCGATCTCATCCTGGCGGCGGTAACGGCGCCCGATACTCTGAGCATCATCATAGCTTGCCATCCACTGCTGGCGCAGTTCGGCGTAAATCTCTTTAGCCAGGGGGGCTAATGTCTCCTTGCGGCTCAGGGGCAATACCGCCACCTTGATGGGGGCCAGGTCGGGGTGGAGATGAAGCAATACCCGCTTCTCACCCTCGGCTATATCTTCGTCATAGGCGTCGCAGAGTACGGCTAAGGCAGTACGGTCAACCCCCGCCGAGGGCTCAATGATATAAGGGACGATATGCTCCTTGGTCTCTTCATCATAATAGACCAGGCTCTTGCCGCTGGATTTGGCGTGCTGCACCAGGTCGAAGTCGCCGCGATTGGCAATCCCCTCTAATTCCGCCCAGCCCATTGGATAGAGATAGTCAATGTCGTAGCACTCTCGGGCGTAGTGCGCCAGCTCTTCTTTGGTGTGCTGGCGAAGCTTGAGGTTCTCTTTCTTGATGCCCAGCCCCACATACCAGTTAAGGCGCTCCTCGAGCCAGTAGTCGAACCACTGCTTATCCGTCCCCGGCTTAACGAAAAATTCTATTTCCATCTGCTCAAACTCACGGCAGCGGAAGATAAAATTGCCGGTGGTGATCTCGTTGCGGAAGGCTTTGCCTATCTGGGCGATGCCGAAGGGCAGCCTCTTTCGGGTGGTATTCAGCACATTCTCAAAGTTGACGAACATGCCCTGGGCCGTCTCCGGGCGCAGATAGACCACGCTGGCCTGGTCTTCAACCGGCCCGATAAAGGTCTTGAACATTAGATTAAACAGGCGGGGCTCGGTCAGCTCGCCGCCGCAGCTAGGGCACTTGTCGCCCTCCAGCTCATCGCTGCGCCACCTCTTATGACAGCCCTTACACTCCACCAGGGGGTCGCTAAAGCCTTCAAGGTGGCCACTGGCTTCCCAGGTCTGGGGGTGCATCAGGATGCTGGCATCCATGCCTACCATGTCATCGCGCTGCTGCACCACCGCCCGCCACCACGCCTGCTTTATATTTCGCTTCAGCTCTACACCCAGCGGCCCGTAGTCCCAGCAACTGGAAAGCCCACCGTAGATTTCGCTGCTGGGGAAGATAAAGCCGCGCCTGCGGCAGAGGGAGACGAGCTTCTCCATATCAACCTTTTCTGGCTTGGCTTCGGACACTAAATCGCTCCTTAAAGATTACGACCGCCCCACTCCTGCCTTATAGCCCGGATAAAGACGACACCGATTACAATGCCGCCCGTAACCATAAATATCAGAGCAAATATCCACAAAGGTGGCAGGTGAATCTGGTATGCATTGTAAACAAAAATATCCACCATTGCAAAGCCGAAAACAATCTGGGGCAGGGCTACCATATTGCCCATAAGCGAGACGATGGTCTTCAGGTTTATCTTTGTCCCCTCTGGCGGCCAGAAGCGGCTGGCCAGCTTGGTCATTCCCCAGGCGAGGGCTACCCCTACCAGGGCCAGCAAAAGCTGGGGCAGCAGTGCTAAGACCAGGGTCATCGGCCGGCTTAACCACCCATCAGGCGTGCCGTCAGCCTGGAAGTGGTTAGCGACCTCGGCGGGAAGCAGGTGATAAAAGTAGGCAGACAGAGCTACCAGCAGGAGAAGAACAACCAGCGGGACTGCGGCATAGCTCCAGCGGAAGGGTAATCCTTCTTTGGCAGTTATTTTCTTTACCCTCTAGCAGCTTAAAGATAGGGGGCTAACACCTTCATCGGCGATACGATATTTCTCGATAAAGCCAGCTCGCCAGCCGGGATACCCATGGCAACACCCATCAACTGGGTGACGAAGAGAACGGGAATATTATAGTTGGTCTTGAACTGGCTGTTGACCACGCTCTGATAGGCGTCGAGGTTAATCTGGCATAGGGGACAGGGGGTAATC
>JAUWXS010000138.1 GCA_030616265.1 Dehalococcoidia bacterium | reverse complement strand
ACCTGATCGGGGAGTTTTAGAGGGGCGAAGCCCCTCTTATACATATCCCTCCCCCTCTTCTTGATAGGAGAGGGGGATACAGGGGGTGAGGTAGATAAATAATCTTCAAGCCGCCGCCATAATCGTCGCCGCTGGCGAAAGCCGGCGCATGAACGGAATCGATAAGGTCTTAGCCCCGCTGGCGGGCAGGCCGGTCCTATCTTATGTGCTCGCCGCTTTTGACGGCTGCAACTTAATTGACCATATCGTGCTGGTGGTGAACGAGAAAAGCTTGGAGGCGTGCCGTAAGCTGATAGCCAAAGAAGGACTATCTAAGCCCATCGATGTTTGCGTCGGGGGCAAAAGGCGGCAGGACTCGGTGGCGGCGGGGCTAAAGCAACTTAAAGACTGCGACTGGGTGGTCATCCACGACGGCGCCCGCCCGCTGGTAACTAAAGACTTGATTGAGCGCGGGCTGGAGGCAGCCCAGGAAAGCGGCGCCGCCGTAGCCGCCGTTCCCGTCACCGACACCATTAAAGTTGCCGGGGACAATAGAATAGTGCGCCAGACGCCACTACGTCAAAATCTACGGGCAGTGCAGACGCCGCAGGTGTTTCGCTTTGATATAATAACCCAGGCATACCAAAAGGCAAAGGGTGATGTTACCGACGACGCCTCGCTGGTGGAGCAAGCGGGCTACAAGGTTAAACTCTATATGGGCTCGTATGATAATATAAAGATAACCAATCCTGACGACCTGCTCATCGCGGAGGCTCTAAACAGGCATGGAAAATAAGCTGCGAATCGGCATCGGTTACGATACCCACCCCCTGGTCAAGAAAAGAAAGCTCGTTCTCGGCGGTGTGGAGATACCCTTCGCTAAAGGACTCGACGGCTGGAGTGACGCCGATGTGCTCACCCACGCCATTATCGATGCCCTGCTCGGCGCCGCTGCCCTGGGCGATATCGGCCGCCATTTTCCCCCCGGCGCAGCGCAGTACCAGGACATCTCCAGCCTGAGCCTGCTCAAAACGACAGGTGATAAGCTGGCGGCTCAGGGCTGGCAGATAGTCAACATTGACGCCACGGTCATCGCCGAGGAGCCGAAGCTTTCGGGCTTTATCGACCAGATGCGTCAAAACCTGAGCCAGACCCTGGCTATCGAGATAGACCAGGTAAGCGTCAAGGCGAGCACCGCCAACGCTCTGGGCTTTGTTGGTCGGGGGGAGGGGATGGAAGCCCAAGCTGTAGCCTTAATAGCAGGAGATTGACTCAAATGGGACTTTGCAGCGGCATAAGAAAGGATATCAAGGCCGTCTTTGCCCACGACCCGGCGGCGGTCAACACCCTGGAGGTGCTGCTGGCTTACCCCGGATTTCATGCCCGCCAGTGCCACCGAATAGCCCATACCCTCTTCCGCTGGCATATCCCCTTCTTGCCCCGCTTTATCTCCCACATCAGCCGCTTTCTTACCGGCATTGAGATTCACCCCGGGGCAAAGATTGGCCAGGGCTTTTTTATCGACCATGGTATGGGCGTGGTCATCGGCGAGACCTCGGTGATTGGCGACAATGTTACCCTGTACCAGGGGGTGACCCTGGGCGGTACCAGCCAGCAACATGTAAAGCGCCACCCCACCCTGGGCAACAACGTGGTGGTGGGGGTGGGGGCACAGCTTATCGGGGATATCACCATCGGCGATAATGCCAAGGTCGGCGCCGGCTCGGTGGTGATAGACTCAGTGCCGCCCAACGCTACCGTGGTCGGGGTGCCGGGGCGGGTGGTGGCGGTGAGAAACCCCGATACCGATACCGTGGAGAGGCTGCCCGACCCCGTAGGCGAGAGGCTGGATGACCTGGAAAAAAGAATAGCCGGGATTGAGAAGCGTCTCCCTCCTAATAGGAAGCAAAAATGAAGGTATATAACACCCTATCCGGAAAAAAGGAGGAGTTTGCGCCCCATCCTTCACCAGTGAAGGACGAGGTCAAGATATACGTCTGCGGCGTTACCCCCTACGACGATGCCCATATCGGCCACGGCATGAGCTACGTCATCTTTGACGTCATCAGGCGCTACCTTCGCTTTCGGGGCTATAAGGTCAAGTATGTGCAGAACGTCACCGATATTGACGATAAGATTATAGACCGCGCCAACCAGCGCGGTATTCCCCCCGCCGAGCTTGCCCAGAAATACACCGACAGCTTTGAGGAAGATATGAAATCCTTGAACATCATTAAGGCGGAGACCGATGTTTACCCCAAGGCTACCGAGGAGATACCCAAAATCATTGAAGTGATAGGGGGCTTGATTGACAAGGGTTTCGCCTATCCCGCCGGCGGCAGCGTCTACTTCCGGGTAAGGCAAGACCCCGACTACGGCAAGCTCTCCCACCGCAGCCTGGACGCCATGATGTCTGGCGAGTGCGCTATTACTACGGAAGAAAAAGA
>JAUWXS010000096.1 GCA_030616265.1 Dehalococcoidia bacterium | reverse complement strand
CAAAAAGGCAGGAGTCCCTAAATTAGACGATACGGAAAGGGCTAAACTGAAACTCGAATATAGGGAATGCTGCGAGGATTGGCGATGGAGGGATAAGTATGTTTTGGATAAGTTAGGTGCGGCAGGTATACTTTTCGGCTTATTAGGGGTAGCCTTAGGTACCATACCATCAACGGCGTGGGTAATTAAGCTTTGTCTGGTTCTCATTGGTGCTCTTTTTTCCTTAATATTGATCATTTCTATCGCCAAAGACACGTATTATCGGGATGGCACTAAAAAGCTACTGAGACGTTTGTCTGCTCAGTTAGGCATAAATAGTTCTTTGCAAGCCCTAGAGCCTTTAGATGGAGTTGATGATGGTCTTAATGTGCAGAAGTTGCAATTCTCAAGAAAAATTAGCATAGACCCAGACAAGTCCTCACTAAAGATTCCCCACTGGCTGAGAGATTGTCTTCTGAAGCAACCGACCTTCAGGTGGATTTTAGCCTTTTATTTAACGGCCTTTGTAATTTTTATTATTCTGTTTATACTAATTTTAGTTAACTGGATATGCGGATTAAATCTACCCATTTAAAGAAACTGCCCTTACCTTAAAGGGTACAATAGCAATTGGTCTAAGGGGGTGGGGTTGACTAAAAATCCTATAAAATTTGGCACCGACGGCTGGCGGGGGATTATCGCCCAGGACTTCACCTTTGATAATGTGCGGGCCTGCTCCCAGGCGGTGGCTGACTACCTCAAACAAGCCAGCCTGGCCAGCCGGGGTCTGGTTATCGGCTATGACAACCGCTTCGCCTCCGAAGATTTTGCCCGAGCCGCCGCCGAGGTAGTTGCCGCTAACGGGATAAAGGTATACCTCTGCCCCAAAGCCACCCCCACGCCGGCGATAAGCTTTGGCGTCCTGGCCAAAAAGGCGGGCGGGGCTATCATCATCACCGCCAGCCATAACCCCGCTATCTGGAACGGCTTCAAGTATAAGACCGAAGACGGCGCCAGCGCCCCCTCAGAGGTTACCGCCGAGATAGAAAAGCACCTCTCCCGTGCCCTTCTCCTGAAGGGCAAAATAAAGCGGCTGCCCCTGCCCCAGGCGTTAGACCGGGGAATGGTGGAACACCTTGACCTGGAGCCAATCTATACTCAACAGCTAGCTAAGCTCATTGACCCGAAGCGGCTGCGCCAGGCTAAACTCAAGATAATTTTTGACCCTATGTATGGGGCTGGCGCTGGCTATCTTAATCGGCTGCTGGGCGGGGGAGCTATGCAACTGGTGGAGATAAACGGTGAGCGCAACCCCCTCTTCCCCGGGATACAACCCGAGCCGATTGCGGCTAACCTGGCCAAGCTCTCGGCTATGGTCAAAAAAGGAAAGGCAGATGTCGGCCTGGCTACCGATGGCGATGCCGACCGCTTGGGCGTCATCGACGAGAAGGGCAACTTCCTCACCCAGCTCCAGGTCTTCGCCCTGCTCTGCCTCTACCTGCTGGAGGTGCGGGGGGAACGGGGGGCTGTGGTCAGGACGATCACCAGCACCACTATGATTGACCGCCTGGGCGAAATATTCAATGTGCCCGTCTATGAGACGTCGGTGGGCTTCAAGTATGTCGCCCCCATAATGATGGAAAAGGACGCCATCATCGGCGGGGAGGAGAGCGGGGGCTACGGCTTCCGCGGCCACATGCCGGAAAGAGACGGCATCCTGGCCGGCATCTATTTTCTTGACTTCATGCTCAAGACAGCTAAAACCCCCTCGCAGCTCCTGGACTATCTCTACAGCAAGGTTGGGCCCCACTACTACCAGCGCCGCGATTTCGCCTTCCCCGCAGACCAGCGCCAGGCGATAACCAAGGGCGTCGGCGATAACCTGCCCCAATCCATTGACGGGGTCAAGGTGGCCAAGGTAAACACCAGCGACGGCTTCCACCTCACCCTGGCCGATACCAGCTGGCTGCTTATCAGGTTCTCCGGAACCGAGCCCGTGCTCCGCATCTACGCTGAAAGTCCTTCGGCTGAAGGACCAGCGCGAGTGGAAAGGCTGCTGGAACTGGGCCGAAAGCTGGCTGGGGTCTAGAGGAAGGATAAAGATGGAAGAAAAACTTCCCCGGAAAATAGAGAAGCCCTGGGGTTTTGAGCTGCTCTTTGCCCGTACGCCGAACTATGCCGGCAAGCTAATCTTCGTTAAAAAAGGACACCGTCTCAGCCTTCAATACCACGAGAAGAAGGACGAGACTATGTATTTCTACCAGGGAAAAGCGCTGCTGGAAATTGAGGGCAGTGACGGGCAGATGGTGCCAACCACACTTTTGCCCGGCCAGTCTATAAGAATCCCCCCCCACACCAAACACCGCCTGAAAGCCCTAGAAGACAGCACCATCTTTGAGGTCTCAACCCCTGAGCTGGAAGACTTGGTCAGGCTGGAAGACGACTACGGACGAGCCAAGTAACGAGACTACTGTTCCTTTAAGACCAGAGCCCCGGTAGGACAGATAGCCACGCATTCAGCACAATCACGGCACCCCGACTCAGCCATCGGTTTATCGGCAAAGGTGGTCATTCTGCGGTTAAAGCCGCGATGGGCAAAACCGAGGGTGCCGATACCCAGACGCTGGCGGCAGACCCAGATACAGCGCCCGCAGAGGACGCACTTGTTGGGGTCGTAGCTAAACTCCGTACTGCTGGAGTCCACCGCCAGATTGCGCAAAATTTTCTTAAAACGCCTGGTCTTAAGCTTGACCCCCAGGTGAGCGGCTATCTTCTGCAGCTCGCAGGCGCCACTGGCAGGGCACTGGGCACAATCAACCACATTACTAGCCAGCAGCAGTTGCAGGGCGGTGCGCGCCAGCCTCAGCGCCGCCGCGCCTCCGGTATTTACCACCATGCCCGCTTCTACGGTCTCGGTGCAGGCGGTAACCGGCTGAGCTTTGCCTTTTATCTCCACCCAGCAGAGGCGGCAGGAAGCGTCCGGCGTTGATTTCTCACGGAGGGCACAGAGATTGGGGATATAAATGCCGTTGTCCAGCGCCGCCCAGAGGACTTTCTGCCCCTGGGGGGCTTTAATCTCTTTGCCATCAATGGTTAAAGATACCGTTTTCATCTTACTACTTTGGCACCAGGCTGGGCGGCGACAGCTTGACTATAGCGTTATACTGCGGCGGGCAGGATGTAAGGCAGGTGCCACACTTAACGCACTTCTCCTGGTCGATAATCTTATATCGCTTCTTAGGGTGGCTGGAGATAGCTTCCACGGTGCAGGTGCCGACGCAGGCATCGCAGGAGCGCTCGCACTTCTCGGGGATAATGTAGTAGGCGATAAGCTCGCGGCACATCAGCGCCGGGCAGCGCCCCTCCCTGATATGCGCCTCGTATTCGTCGCGGAAATAGCGCAGGGTGGATAGTATCGGATTGGGCGCCGTCCTGCCCAGCCCGCAGAGCGAGCCCGCC
>JAUWXS010000049.1 GCA_030616265.1 Dehalococcoidia bacterium | reverse complement strand
ATTGACTCTCTTGAGATTCTTCAGTCGCTGCGCTCCTTCAGAATGACAGGCTGCTGCTGCGCTCCTTCAGAATGACAGTAGAGTTCGAGGGGGTGTTTAAGAGGGGCGCCAGCCCCTCTGTTCATTCAAGGGTGGTGGGTGGGTAAAGATAAAAAAGGGGGGTGGGGGCAAGACGTAGATAGAGATTGCTTCGTCGTTCTTCAGCCGAAGAACTTCCTCGCAATGACAGATTGTAGGGGTAGAGCGGCTCGGGTACAGCCACTTGTTTGTTGACAGTGGGTGTGCGGTGGAGTAAAATTTAGATGCTGGCGAGATTGAGGAGGTTCGGCTTATGATAGAGATGCTTATTGATAGTATCAGGGTCAGCCTGATGAACTATCAACGGGTAGTGATTCTGAAAGAGAAGGAGTCAGACCGATATCTACCCATCTGGATTGGCCCCGCCGAGGCCGACGCCATAGCCGTAAAGCTTCAGGATGTTACCGTACCCCGCCCCCTGACCCACGACTTGCTGCGCTCGGTCATTGATGCCCTGGGGGCTACTATCAGCTCTATCATTGTCAGCGAGCTTAAGAACGACACCTTTTATGCCAAGATTGTGCTTAGTGTGGATGGGGGGAAGATGGAGGTTGACTCTCGCCCCAGCGATGCCCTGGCCCTGGCGGTGAGGGCGGATGCGACTATCTATGTTGAAGAGTCAGTCCTGGATAAAGCCGGCATCCTGCTGGATAAGGAGACGGGCAAGCCTCTACAGGAGGGGGAAGGGCGTGGGGCGGGGGGCAAGAAGCCCAGCGAGGAAGAGATAAAGAAGATGTCCGCCTTCTATGATTTCATTAATACCCTTGATTTAGAGGACATTGATAAGCATAAGTCTTAACCGGGGCGGCATTGGATAAATTCGGTGGTGCGGGTGGTTTAACCGCACCGCTCAAGTTGGAAATAAGCAATCGGTAGTCTGGCTAATAACAAGCCCTAGAACCCAAAGAACTAGGGCTTTTTGGCGACCAGAGGCTGAGCTTGACCAACTAGAGCAGATTTGATATGCTGCTCAGGGCATGAGAAGGTGGACAGCGGCGCTAAGATTCATCGGGGTGGGGTGGTTCGTTGGTATCTCGATTTTGGGCGGTGTGGTCGGCGGTCTCTGGCTGGATAACAAGTTTGGAACCAAGCCTATCCTGGTGATTTTGGGCTTAATTTTCGGTCTGATTGTGGCTTTCTATGGCGTCTATCGTATGTTATTGCCTCTCATACGTAATAAGCGAGACAGGGAGAACAGCTAGTGGCTAAGCGGGGCTGCCTGGGCTGTTCCTTCCCGCTCGTCATCGGGCTTCTGGTCGTTTTCCTGGTTCTCCTTGTAGTGGGTTTCGTTATCGGTCCTTTGGGGCAGAGTATGCTCGGTCTGGAACTACCCAGCAGGCTTACCGCCCTTAGCGTTGACCGCCCCGACCCTCAGCTGCCGGCTGAGGCGGTCTTCCACATCTTCGGTTTTCCCATTACCAACAGCGTTATCGGCGCCTGGATTACCATTATCTTCCTGGTGGGGGTTTCCTACATCATCACCCGCCGCATGAAGCTGGTTCCGGGGCGGTTGCAGGCTGCCTTTGAGTTCTTAATCGGCTGGCTCTATGACCTCTGCGTCAGCGTTGCCGGCGAGGTCAACGGGCGGCGTTTCTTCCCGCTGGTGGCGACCATCTTTCTCTTCGTCGGCTTTAACGCCTGGCTGGCACTACTCCCCGGCTTCGGCTCAATCACCGCCCATACCGCCGAGGGGGAGGTGCACCTGATTAGAGCCGCCAATACCGATATCAATATGCCACTGGCGCTGGCGCTGACCTCTTTTGTCTTTGTCGAGTTCTACGGGCTGCGGACGCTGGGTATCCGCTACATCGGCAAGTTCCTTAATTTCAGGGAGTTCTTCAAAGGTTTGCGCCAGATATTCACCGGCAAGCTCAGGGCGGGTGCCTCGGGGCTGGTCACCGGGGTGATGACCGCTTTTGCCGGTCTTCTGGAGGGTTTGAGCGAGTTTATCCGCATCATCAGCCTTACCTTCCGACTTTTCGGCAATATGACGGCGGGCGAGATACTACTTCTGGTCACCGCCTTCCTTGTCCCCTGGTTGTTCGCCATACCGTTTTACGGGCTCGAGCTGCTTATCGGCTTTATACAGGCCATTATCTTCGGCGGTTTGACCCTTATTTTCCTCACCCTGGCGGTGGAATCACACGAAGAAGAAGTACAATAAACTAAAGGAGGTTTTTGAGCATGGATCCTGAAGCTATGAAGATGCTGGCGATAGGCCTGGCGGTGGGGTTGGGGATGTTGGGGCCGGGACTGGCCCTGGGGCTTATTGGCTATTCTGCTTTGCAGGGGATAGCCCGTAATCCCGAGGCGAGGGGCCCCATTTTCACTAACATGATTCTGGTGGCCGGCCTGGCTGAGGCAATCGGCATTTATGTGCTGATTGTGGCTATCATCCTGGCTATGATTGTCTAGGATATTTAGTTAGGAGTTGACGATGGAACAAGATGGATTACCTTCGTTTGTAGGCATGATTATTGCCGCCGTGGTGGCGGGAGCCTTAGTTGTAGCCGGTCTAGTGCTGCTGGCAGTGTTTACGATTCTGTAAACCCTGACGGTGGGTTTCCGTCCCGGTTGAACTTGGCCTCTGCATACACTTTGTCGGCAGAGTCAGTCAGTTTTGTAACCAGAGGGGGTGAAAAATGGGAGGACTGGAAAGTCTGGGCATAAATATGCCAACGTTGCTGGCGCAGCTTATCAATGTCGGCATCCTTTTCGGGCTGCTCTATCTGGTGGCTTATAAGCCCATTATGCGGATGCTCGACGAGCGCTCGCGCCGAGTCAAGGAAAGCATGGAGCAGACGGAGTTTATCAAGCAGCAGGCGGAGCGTGCTGAGGAAGAGGCGGCCAAGCGAATTGAAGGCGCTGGTAGGGAAGGGGAAGAGGTAATCGCCCGGGCGATGCGAACCGGGGAAGAGGCCAGGAAAGAGGCGCAGGAGAAAGCCCGGCAGGAAGCCGAAACCCTTATCAGCAGGGCACGGGCTGAGATTCGGCAGGAGCGCAACGAGGCTGTCGGTGAGCTGCGTAAGGAGTTCGCCGACCTGACGGTAATGGCGGCGGGGAAGGTGATCGACCGCTCTCTGGATAAGAAAGCCCACCGCCAGATTATCGATAAGGTGCTGGAAGAAGCCCCTACCCTGAAGAAGGAATAATCGGTTATTTAGGGAGTCAACGTGGCGAGAAGAGTTTATGCCAGGCGCTATTCCCAGGCAGTGTTTAGTATTGCCCTGGAGAGAAAAGAGCTGGACAGGTGGCAATCCGACCTGAAGAAGATTGCTCAGCTGGGTCAGGATGCTGCCTTTATCGCTCTGGTGGAGAATCCTAAGGTCAGTTTTGAGAAAAAGGCCAAGATTCTCTCCAAGCTGCTGGGTGATATAAACCCGCTGGCGCTGAATCTGGTTTACCTGCTGGCGACCAGGGGCGGTTTGAGCATGGTGGGCGATATTGCCGAAGAGTATCAGCGCTTGTTGGACAGCTATCGCGGCATAGAGCAGGCCGAGGTTATTACCGCCGTTCCCCTTGACGCTCAAGAAAGACAAAAGCTGGAAGAGCACCTGGGGAAGGTGGTGGGTAAGAAGGTGGTGCTTAAATCCAGTGTGGACCCCAGCCTGATTGGGGGGATGATAGCCAGGGTCGGCGGCAAGTTGCTCGACGGCAGCACCAATAGCCGGCTGATGGCATTAAAGAAAGAATTAGCCGGTGGCGGAGTAAAGTGAAGAAGAAGGAGGTGGCTTAAGTGACCATAAGAGGGCAGGACATTGTTTCGGTTATCAAACAGCAGATTGAGCAGTTCGGGGCACCGGTGACCATGGTCGATGTCGGCACCGTGATCGAGATCGGCGATGGCATCGCCCGCATTCACGGGCTGGCGGCGGCCAAGTATAACGAGTTGCTGCAGTTTCCCCACGATATTATGGGCATCGCCCTGAACCTGGAAGAAGATAGCGTGGCTGCTATTATACTGGGCGATTATACCGGGATTAAAGAGGGAGACGAGGTGCGCTGCACGGGGCGTATCGCCGAGGTGCCGGTGGGTGAAGCCCTTATCGGGCGGGTGGTCGATTCCCTGGGCAATCCCCTCGATGGCAAGGGGCCTATCAAGACTAAGAAGACCCTGCCCATGGAGAAGGTGGCGCCCAATGTTACCCGCCGTAAGTCGGTGGACACACCGGTGCAGACCGGTATTAAAGCCATCGACAGCCTGATTCCTTTGGGTAGAGGACAGCGCGAGCTTATTATCGGCGACCGCTCGACGGGTAAGACGGCTATTACCCTGGATGCCATCATCAATCAGAAGGGTGGCGATTTGATATGCATCTACGTCGCTATCGGGCAGAAGGCGTCCAAGGTGGCGCGGGTAGTGGCAACATTAGAGGAGCACGGGGCCATGAAGCATACCATTGTGGTGGCGGCTAACGCCTCCGACTCGGCGGCTATGCAGTATCTGGCCCCTTATGCCGGCTGCGCTATGGGCGAGGAGTTTATGGAGCGGGGGAAAGACGCCCTGATTATCTATGACGACCTTTCCAAGCACGGCTGGGCCTATCGGCAGCTTTCGCTGCTGCTGCGCCGCCCCCCGGGACGGGAGGCTTATCCCGGCGATGTTTTCTACCTGCACAGCCGCCTGCTGGAGAGGGCGGCTAAATACGCCCCGGAATACGGCGGCGGCTCTCTAACCGCGCTGCCAATTATCGAAACGCAGGCCGGCGATATGTCCGCCTACATTCCGACCAATGTCATCTCCATTACCGACGGCCAGATGTATCTGGAAACCGACCTCTTTAACGCTGGTATCAGGCCGGCGCTGAATGTGGGCCTTTCGGTATCCCGTGTTGGCAGCGCCGCCCAGACCAAGGCCATGAAGCAGGTGGCGGGCAAACTCAGGCTGGAGCTGGTCCAGTACCGCGAGCTGGCTGCCTTTGCCCAATTCGGCACCACCGAGCTGGACAAGGCGACGCGGGCGCAGCTTGATCGCGGGCAGCGCATCACCGAGGTCTTAAAGCAGGTCCAGTATGTCCCCATGTCGCTGGAGAAGCAGGTCATGATTTTGTATGCCGCCATCAACGGTCACCTCGATGATGTGCCCGTGGATAAAATCACCACCTTTGAGGCTAACTTCCACCGCTTTATGGAGGCAAATCACCCCGAGATAGGCAAAAAGATTGCTGAGGAAAAAGAGATAACAGACAAGACCGAGGAGGCACTGAAGAAAGCCATCCCTGAGTTTAAGAAGGGGATGAGCTTACAGGGGGTGAGGTAGATAAAGATTGAGATTGCTTCGTCGTCCTTCTGCGAAGGACTCCTCGCAATGACAATAGAATTTAAGCCGAGGGACTCCTCGCAATGACAATATAATTTAAGCCGAGGGACTCGCAATGACAAGATAGAAAATAGGAGAGGGAGACACAGGGAGTGGGGTTCTAAAAATTGGCTAATATTCGTCTAATACGTCGCAGAATAAAGGGCATTCAGTCCACGGCCAAGATTACGCGGGCCATGGAGATGATTGCCACCCTGAAGATGAAACGGGCGCAGGAACGCGGCTTGGCAGGGCGCCCGTATTCTGATAAAATTACTCAGGTGCTTGCCGACCTGGCGGCCCTGTCCAGAGGCACTGAAGCCTTACATCCCCTGCTTCAGAGCCG
>JAUWXS010000120.1 GCA_030616265.1 Dehalococcoidia bacterium | reverse complement strand
GAGGGGTTTCACCCCTCTTAGACACCCCAGAGAGTTGAGAGCTAAGGGGTACGTTAGCCTACATATATGTGGGGGAGTTGAAGAGGGGGAAAAGCCCCCTCTTGTAAAGACCTTTGTGGGTGGGTTGGTGTGGGAAGCCTAACCTGGGGGTGGGGTATGTAGATAGAGATTGCTTCGTCGTCCTTCTGGGGAAGGACTCTTTCGGAATGACAAAATGGGGTGCGTGCCTCGCGATGACAAAATGGGCAGGTCAGGGTTATTCCAGGTAGTCCTTTAACCTTCGGCTTCGGCTGGGGTGGCGCAGCTTACGCAATGCCTTGGCTTCGATCTGGCGGATTCGCTCTCTGGTTACGTTAAATTCCTTACCCACTTCCTCCAGGGTTCGGCTGCGCCCGTCTTCAAGGCCGAAGCGGAGCTGGAGCACCCGCTGCTCGCGGGGGCTGAGGCTGGAGAGCACGGAATCTATCTGTTCCTTGAGCAGCTGTTTGGAGGCAGCGTCGGCTGGCGGCAGGGCGTTGCGGTCCTCGATAAAGTCGCCCAGGTGGCTGTCTTCCTCCTCGCCCATCGGCGACTCCAGCGATATGGGCAGTTGCGATACCTTGACTATCTCCCCCACCTTTTCCGCCGATATTTCCATCTCCCTGCCGATTTCCTTGGCCGTAGGCTCCCGCCCGTACTCCTGAGCCAGGCGGCGGCTCACCCGCAGCAGTTTATTGATGGTCTCGACCATGTGCACCGGGATACGGATGGTGCGCGCCTGGTCGGCTATAGAGCGGGTGATAGCCTGGCGAATCCACCAGGTGGCGTAGGTGCTGAACTTATAGCCCTTGCGGTAGTCGAACTTCTCCACCGCCCTCAGCAGCCCGATATTCCCCTCCTGAATGAGGTCGAGCAGCGACATACCCCGCCCGATATGTTTCTTGGCCACGCTGACCACCAGGCGCAGGTTGGCTTCGGTGAGGTGCTTGGCCGCCTTGTCCGCCTCGTGCTCGATATTCTCCAGGTAAGCCTGGAGCTTCTGCTCGTAAGCCTGAATGGATTTGATGCAGCCGGGCTTGGTCACCATCTTCTCTATGCCCACCAGAGTAACCTTATCGCCGACAGCCTTCAGAATCTCCTGGGGCAGCAGGGTGATATTCAGCGACAGCCTGGCGAGGAAGTGCTCGGTTTCGACTATTGACTTCTCGGACTGGTGGGTGATAGCCAGGATTAGCTGCGGCTTTATCTCGCCGTCAATGTTTTCTCGCAGGGTGGGGTTGGCGATGGTCTCCAGAAAGCCGGCGGTGGGTTTTAGCTGGAGCTGTTCCTGGATGAGGTGGATGGTGGGGGCAGCCCGGGAAAGCTCCTCAAGTATGGCGATTATTATTTCAGTTGCCGAGGGGTCTCGGCCGTTTTTCTGCAGGTAGCCCTGTCTAATCTCCTTGATGCGTCTGCCTTCCTCCGTCTTTCGGGCCAGATACTTTTCCTCATCGGCGGTGAGGAGGTGCACCCGCCCAATTTCGTGGAGATACATTCGAACCGGGTCATCCACCACCTCCTGCTCCTCTGGCTGCGCTAAGGGCGTTTCCTGCTCTACCTCCGGGCTTGACTCCGGTTTCTCAATTTCAAGGTGCCTTGCCCCGCGCCACAGTGAGCTTGACTTGGTTGAGTCGCCATTCCCGTTGTCTTCACCAGAGTCGTCGTCGCTTTGTGGCCGGAAGCGCGGGTTATTCTCGCTGTCTGCCAGGTTCATTGCCTCACCCCCTTTGCTCCAGCTGCCGCTGTCTTTTCTGGGCGAAGACCTCGCCCAGTTGGACGTTGACCTCTACCCCCTGCTCCTTGAGTTTAGCCAGGTCGGCAGCCCTGCCCCCCGACTCAGCTTCCAGGGCTAATACGGCTTCTATTTTCGTCGCCAGGCTGCGAAGGAACTTTTCCCGCAGCCGGAGAGTACACTCAACATATTTTTGGTCTATTTTGTTGCTTGATAAGCTCCGGCTCAGCAGGGAATCAAGGTGCTCATGGGTTGCAGGGTCAAGCTCCTCCTTCAATGCTTCTATTTTATCACTCCGCTGCCAGGCAATAAAGATTTCGCGGTTTTCACTGCTTTCAAAGTATTCGGGCAGAAGTCCTTCATCTTTCGTCTTAAGCTCGGGGTGCTGCAGGAGCAGCGCCAGGCAGTATTCCTCAAGAGGGCTGGACAGAAGCGGGTGTAGAAAGGTCGCCGCCTCTGCTTTTGCCCCTCCCGTCCGTTCTCGCTTCGGCCTGGGTCTGATTCGGGTCAGCGCCGCTTCTATGCTGCGTTCGCTGACCTTGAGCAGTTGAGCCAGCTTTTGCAGGTAGTGGGCCTGGCGTATCGGGTCCTTTATCTCGGCAATGACGGGCAGAAGCTTGTCTACGGCTAAAGATTTGTCCTTGGCGGTAGTCAGGTCAAGCCCAGAAGTAACCATGTTGAAGGTGAAGTCGACCACCGGCAGCGCCTCAGCCAGCAGTTTGGGCCAGGCCTGGGCGTCCTCTTTAATCACGTCGTCGGGGTCCTTCCCTTGGGGCAGGATAATGACCTTGACCTCGGTGCCGAGGGCGTTTTCAAAGTCAACCCCCCGCAGCATCGCCTCTTCCCCGGCGGCGTCGGCGTCAAGGGCTAATGTCACAGCTGCATTCCGGCTTACTCTCTTCAAGATGCTGACCTGTCTCTCGGTAACGGCGGTGCCCATAGAAGCCACCACGTTGGCAAAGCCGTTCTGGTGGGCGGTGATAACATCCATGTAGCCCTCGACAATCACCGCCAGCCCCTGCTCCCTGATGGCTTCTTTAGCCAGGTTTATGGCGTAGAGGCTGCCGCTTTTGTCAAAGAGCGGCGTCTGCGGCGAATTAATATATTTAGGCAGCGAGTCGTCCAGCACCCTGGAGCCAAAGCCGGTAATGCGCCCCCGGGCGTCGGCGATGGGG
>JAUWXS010000126.1 GCA_030616265.1 Dehalococcoidia bacterium | reverse complement strand
CTCATATAAACCTCTCCATCAGGGTGTATAGCGTCTCTTCATCCACCTGACCGCCATCGGGGCTCAGTTTCTCTACGGCGTGTTCTACCAGGCTGTGTTTGCCCGTATCATCCAGGTCGTCCAGGGAGGCATATATAGCTATCCTTCTCCCCAACCTGAAGTTCTGCCTCTCTTCGGCTGATAGAGACTGGAATTTATCTATAGCCGCCAGCATCTTATCCTTGTCCTCGGGCAGCTTGCCCTCAATCTCCTGGAGCAGGTTGGTGATGTGGTCGCTGACAAAATAGGAGTGGCAGTCGAGGTTTTCAATCAATATTCTTTCCTCGGCGATAATCTCCTCGTCGGTAGCCCGGATGAAATTGCCCTTTTTGACCTCGTCGTATAAAGGCATGCCCTCCTTGATGGTCAGGGTCCTCACCCGGATAAAGTCGGCGTCTATCTCGCTTAACACCCTGGCGGTCTCGGTGGCGTGCTCCCGCCACATCTTCTTTCCCCCCAGCCCCAGCAGGACATACTCGCAGAGAGAGATGCCCGAGGCAACTATCTTTTTACCGCCGGCGATGTGGTCGGCGGCGGTAACCCCCTTGTCCATATATTCGAGCAGGGGGTCGTAGCCCGATTCCAGCCCGATGTGCAGTCGGGTAAGCCCGGCCCGGTGAAGCTCCTTTAGCTCCTCAAGCTTCTTTTTGGCGGCTGTCTTGGAACGCCCGTAGCTGGTGATGCGGGTGATGGTGGGCAAGGTCTTCTTTAAGAACTTCAGTACCACAACCAGGTCGGGAGTCGGCATAATCAGGGTGTTGGCGTCCTGGAGGAAGGCGCTGGTGCCGCCGTGGTAGAGCCAGAGGGCTACATTAAAGTGGGTCTCGCTTGGTGGGTTATTTAAGATAGAGGCGGCGGCTGCCTCCACCCTGCCCCCATATCCGCCCTGCTGCGCCGCTTCTTTCAGCCTGTCCTGTATCGCCTTAACGGTTAGTATGTCCTGCTTTATATCCTCCACTGGCCTCAGCTCAAACCGCTTCCCCTTGTAGATATGGCAGAACTTACAGCGGTTCCAGGAGCAGTTTCTGGTCACCCGCAGCAGCAGGGAAGAAGCCTCGCTCGGCGGTCTGATTGGTCCTAGCTCAAGAGAGTCTATTGTCACGGGCTTCCCCTTTACAGATAGCCGAGCACATATTTCTTGATGAAGTCGAAGTTGCTGGCTACCTTTTCCCTGCCGACGACAATGTCCATATGACCGGGGAGCAGGTACTCTATGTCCAGCTGCGATAGCCTCTCGATGGACGCTTTAAGCTGTTCGGCGCTGCCACCGGGTAGGTCAACCCGCCCCGTGTTCTGGTTGAAGATGACGTCGCCGCAGATGAGGACTTTGTCATTCGGGCAGTAGTAGCAGACGCTATCCGGGGAGTGGCCGGGGGAGGGGATAAGCTCAAACTCCGTTTCCCCGAGACTTAACTTATCGTCATCCAGTATTCTATCTTCGGTGAACTCCACGGCGGAGACGCCGAAGAACTGTGATGTCTGGACGGCGGCGGCTTGCCCGAATTTCTTCTGCGCCGGATGAAGCAGGATTTCGGCCCCGGAGAGCTTCTTGAAGGCGTCATTCGCCCAGCAATGGTCACCGTGGAGGTGGGTGTTGGCGATAAGCTCTATATCTTTGGGGTCGATGCCGTCCCGCTGCATATCCTCTATCAGTGCCGGCAGGAATTGAGTCAGCCCGGGGTCGATGAGCAGGCTCAACTTATCCTTAATCACATAGGTGTTGCAGTCCATCATTCCCTTTTCCGGGAAGAAGTATAAATTTTTGGTTAATTTCATTATATTTCTACCCCTAATCTATTGACTTAGCCTAATGCGCAGTTTATTATATAGCAATCACAGAGGGTTATTCAATGAGTCGCTTGCGGCTCATGGAAAGGAGGCTGTATGCTAAGCGGTATTCTTAATATACTGGCTGGGCTATGCGGCGTGATGGGTATCCTCACCGCCACCGACGCGTTTACGGTGTCGGATCTTGGCTACATCTTCTGGTTTGTGCTCGCTGCCATTCTATTCCTGGCCACCATCGCCATGTCCTCTAGTAGCGAATAATAACAGCCAGGCATCCTAACCGGTTTAGTCTAATAGACGACTGTTGTGTCTCTTTCGGAGAGAGGGGTTGAGCTTTTGCTGCGCGTATACCCCAACGCCGCCAGGAACGAGCTGGCTGGCTTTTCAGAGGGTATATTGCGGGTAAAGGTATCAGCGCCTCCCGTTAAGGGCAAGGCTAACAAAGAGTTAATCGCCTTTCTTGCCCAGAAACTGGGTTTGAGCAAAGGCGATTTAACTATTCTCAAGGGTCATACCTCACGGAACAAGGTCATGGCGGTTAGAGGCATGACCCGGGAAGAGCTTACCAGGCGGCTCTCACCCGGTTAAACCCTCCCCGATATCGTATATTATTTTTTAGCCCTCTTCTTGTGGCGGCGCCAGAGGAAAATACCCAGTATGGTTCCCCATATGGGGATGAAAATTAGCAGCCAGATAGCTATGGTGCCCAGCACCTGCCCGGCGACAACCAGCCCTCGGGCAGCCGCCTTCAGCACTTCCAGCGCGCTCCAGCCGACGCGAACCAGCGGCTTGTCCGTGGTCTCCGGCTCCAGGGATACCTCAATCAGGCTCGTCGATGTGGTTTGCTCCAGATATTGTATCCGCCCCTTGAGTTGCTCTATCTCGGAGCGTATCCGGGATAGGTAGTCATAGATTCTGAGTATGTCCTCTATC
>JAUWXS010000014.1 GCA_030616265.1 Dehalococcoidia bacterium | reverse complement strand
AAAAAAGAGCTGGCCATTCTGCTCATTCACGGCCTGCTCCACCTTCTGGGCTATGAGCACGATGAGCCGGAGCCGGAACGCCGGATGAGGGCCAGAGAAGCCGAGCTCCTGGGCCGTATTGAAGGAGGGCTAAATTGAGAGCACTGGGTATTGCCGGCAGCCCCCGTAGGGGCGGCAACACCGACCTCTTGCTGGCTGAGGTTATGAAGGGCGCCGAAAGCCAGGGGGCCAAGGTCAAGACCCTGATTCTTAACGACCTCAAGATTAGCCCCTGCCAGCACTGCGACGCCTGTTTTGAGGCGGGCGTCTGCCGCATAAAGGACGATATGCAGATGGCCTATGCCGAGATGGAGAAGGCGGATAGAATCGTGCTGGCTTCCCCGGTGCACTTTATGGGGGTTAGCGCCCAGGCAAAGGCTATGATTGACCGCTGCCAGGCGCTCTGGGCGCGAAAGTATATACTGAAGCAGCCCCCATTGGGCGATACACGAGAGCGAAAAGGTCTATTTATCGCCGTCGGCGGCATGAAGCTGGCTCATCTCTTCGAGCCGTCGCTGGCGACGGTCAAGGCCCTCTTCAAGGTCATTGATGCCGAATACGCCGGCGATTTACTCTTCCCCGGTGTCGACGAAAAAGGGACCATAAAAAAGCACCCCGATGCCTTAAAGCAGGCATTTAGTGCCGGTCAGAAGCTGGTTACAGAATGAGGCAATCGATAGGAGGAAAGCCATGGATACCGCTGCCGCCGTCAACAAAAGAAAGAGCACCCGGGCTTTTAAGCCCGACCCCATCTCTCAATCAACCCTGAAAGAGATAATGGAGCTGGCGCTGCGGGCGCCTTCCTGGGCGAACACGCAGCCCTGGGAATTCGCCATCGTCGCCGGCAGCAAGCTGGAAGAGATAAAGCAAAGCTTCATCGAAAAGATAGACGAGCCACCCGCCTTCGACATTGTCCGTCCCTGGGGCTTCCCCGAACCCTATGGCGGCCGTATTGGTCGGCTGATGGGCACGGAACAGAAAATCAAGGGAATACAGCGGGAAGACCGGGAGGGGAGGGGCTGGTGGCGAATGCAGGGCTTAAAAAATTACGGTGCTCCCTGCGTCATCTATATCTGCATCGACCGCGCCTTTTACTTTCAGGAGGAAATCAACGCCTGGCTCCTCTTCGATTGCGGTCTGGTCGCCGAGAACATCATGCTCCTGGCTACCGACTACGGACTGGGCACCGTGGCTCAGGCGCAGGCGGTTCAATATCCCGATGTCTTGAGAAAGGCGCTGGGGATAGCGGACTCCAAGCTCATCGTGCTCGGCATCGCCATCGGCTATCCCGATGAGGAAGACCCGATAAACCAGTTCCGCTCGGAGAGGGAATCCTTGGATGGTGTCGCTAAGTGGTACGGCTTCGAATAGCGTCGAACGGCTACTTCGCCACCACCAGTTTTCCCACCGCTTCCTCCAGCCCTCCCAGCGTTAGCGAGTACATGGGAAAGAGTTTCCCAATCATCTGGACCGTGGCGTGAATCCAGAAGCGCGGGTCGTCGGGGTTGAGCCAGACGCAGTGGCTGAAATGGTCTCTAATCCTTTTCAGCCATAGTATGCCCGGTATCTCGTTGCGCTCGTAGTAGTTGATGGCTCCGTAGCGCTCGGTCAGCTCCCAGGGCCCCATTCGGGCGTCGCCGACCAGCAGCAGCTTGTAGTCGGGCTCCAGCGTGTGCAGCAGGTGGACGGTGCTTACCGCGTCTTCCCGCTCGACATCTTTATAGAGGTAGTCGTAGATGCAGTTGTGGAAGTAGTAGTACTGGAAGTCCTTAAAATGTGTGCTGGAGTGCGCCGCCGAGAATAGCTGGCTGCAGAGCATGGCGAAGGGCTCCATAGAGCCGCCCACGTCCATCAGTAAAAGCAGCTTAACCGTGTTCTTACGGCTGCGCTGCCAGATAAAGTCAAGGTCGCCAGCATTTTTAGCGGTAGCCTTGATTGTCCCCTCAAGGTCTAATTCGTCCTCAAGACCGGTGCGGCGCAGCTGCCTCAGCTTTTTAAGCGCCATACCTATCTGGCGCACGTCCAGCGTCAGGTCGCTGCGGTAGTTCTTGAAGCGCCGCTCCTGGGCAATCTGTACGGCGTGTCTACCCCCCGGCTGCCCCCCGATTCTGATGCCCGCGGGATGGTAGCCGGAGTGCCCGAAGGGAGAGGTGCCCCCCCGCCCGATCCAGTGGCCGCCCCCGTCGTGCTGCCCGGTCTGCTCTTCGAGTCGCTTCTCAAGCTCCTTAATCAGCTCGTCGAAGTCCATGCTCTCGAACTTGGCCTGCTCCTCCTCGCTCAAGAAGAGGCGGCTGAGGGGATCTTTGAGCCAGTCCAGCACCTGTTCGGCAATCTCCTCGGGGGCTTCCACCCCCTGGAAATACTGCTGAAAGGCGATGTCGTACTGGTCGTAGTAGGCTTCGCTCTTAACCAGTATGGCTCGGGCCAGGAAATAGAACTCATCTAAGTTCTTGATGTGCCCCTTGGCCAGGGCTTCCATGAGGGTCATCCACTCCACCAGTGAAACGGGGACCTTGTTTTGCCTGAGGATATAGAAAAAGTCGGTGAACATAGCTAGCGCCGCCGAATGACGAAGTTATTGACGAAGTAGTCGTAGTCGCTCTCTTTCTTGAGCAGGGTGCCGACAAAGGGTATCTGCTTGGAGACATTCTCGTGGGGGATGCCGCCGGCGATAAGCGCCCGAATCCAGTCAATCAGCTCGCTGGTCGACGGTTTCTTCCTGAAGTCGTCAATCTTTCTCAGCGCGTAGAAAGCCTTAAGGGCTTCACTGAGCAGGCTGTCCTTGATGTCGGGGAAGTGAACCCTGACGATTTCCTCCATCAGTTCCGGGGTGGGGAACTCGATGTAGTGGAAGATACAGCGCCGCAGGAAGGCGTCGGGCAGCTCTTTTTCGGCGTTGCTGGTGACGACGGTTATGGGGCGGTGGATGGCGCTGATGGTCTCGTTGGTCTCGGGGATATAAAAGCTCATCTCGTCCAGCTCGTTGAGCAGGTCGTTGGGGAACTCGATGTCGGCCTTGTCCACCTCGTCAATGAGCAAGACCACCTGCTCCGGGGCGATAAAAGCCTGCCCCAGCTTGCCCAGCTTGATGTACTGCTTGATGTCGGAAATATCCTTGTCGCCGAAGCGGCTGTCGTTGAGCCTCTGCACGGTATCGTAGACGTAAAGCCCCTCCTGGGCTTTGGTGGTCGACTTCACATTCCAGGTGAATAATTTCTTCTCCAGCCCGCGGGCGATGCTGTGGGCCAGCAGGGTCTTTCCCGTCCCCGCCTCCCCCCTGATTAATAGCGGTCTTCCCAGGGCAATCGAAACATTGACCGCATTCTCTAGCGGTTCCGAGGTAACGTAGTCCTCCGAGCCGCTGAATTGGTTAAAACTATCCTTGGTCACTACTTATCGCCTCCTGAAACATAGATTCAACACCTACGCTTAAAATTATACCTGAGAGTGGTAGCTGGAAGCAAACGAACCCCAAACCCAGATAGCAACACTCCCCCCAATTTGTATAGTCAGCGGGGAATAATGTAAAATATAGCTATATGAACGTTAAGCTGCTCAAAATCGCCCTGCCCTGGTTAATCCTGGCGCTGGTTCTGCCCGTGCTGGCACTGGCCCTCACGGCCGGGCCGGTTGAGGCTGGCTGCTCCTGCCAGGAGGACAACCCCCCGCCGCCACCCCCGGTGACCAAGACCGTCCGCGTGGATGTCAGCCCTCACGGCGCTGGCGATGTCGTGGTAGAAGGACGGCTGTCATACTCCTATCCCGTTACCCGTACCGTGGCGATAGGTGAGAACGTCTACCTTGAGGCGTTCCCAGCAGATGGCTATTACTTCGTCGGTTGGAGCGGGGACCTGACTGGCAACGAGAACCCGACAGAGGTAAGGATAGACGACGATACCACCATCACTGCCCACTTTTTCCCCGAAGAGATTGTCTCCGAAGATAATATACTTCACCTCGTTTTTCCTGCGGGCACCGTTGTCCGGGATAGAGACGGCGAGCCGCTTATCGGTCTAGAGCTTAGTATCAACGATACGGCACTCCCCCCACCCCCTGAGGCCGATATCGTCGGGCTGCCCTACGACCTGGGACCCCACGGGGCTACCTTCGACCAGCCGGTTACCATAAACTGTAGCTATGACCCCGACGCAGTCCCCCCTGATGTAGCCGAAGAAGACCTGGTCATGGGCTACTACGACGATGAAGCCGCCCAGTGGCTGGTGTTACCTTCGGTGGTTGATATAGCGAGTCACACCGTTACCACCCTGGTCGACCACCTCAGCACCTTTACCATTATTGCCCCCATACCTCCACCGCTGCCCGCCGCTTTTACCCCAAGTTCGCTGAGCATTTACCCGCCCGAGGCTGATATCGGCGAAACGGTCATTATAAGCGTTCTAGTGACCAACACGGGTGAACTGGAAGCCAGCTACAGCCTAACCCTTGAGCTAAACGGAATGATAGCCGAAACCAGGGAAATAACCCTTGCCGGCGGCAGCCGGACGGTGAGCTTTAGCACGTCTGGGGATGAAGCCGGCACTTACTCTGTGGACGTTAACGGCCTTGAGGGCTCGTTCACGGTCAGGGAAGCACCAATCTTACCGATTGTGCTCCCCAGCGCGGTTATGTGGACGATATTAGGGCTGGTTATGGCGGCGCTGGTGGTTTCCGCCGTTATCTTGCCGGCTGTATTAATGCGAAAGACCTTCCGCTAGAACCCCCGCCCCGCCCCGATAAGCTCGGCTATGTCTTTAACCCCCTCTTTAGCCATAAACTGCTCTATTCCCTTCAGGACTTCAAGGGGGGCTTTGGGGTTGGTGAAGTTGGCTGTGCCCACCTGGACGGCGCTGGCTCCGGCCATAATGAACTCTAAGGCGTCGCTGGCGGTGGCGATACCGCCGATGCCCACCACCGGCACCTTCACGGCACCAGCCACCTCGTAAACCATATAGACGGCGATTGGCTTTATGGCTGGCCCCGATAGCCCGCCGGTTACAGTACCCAGCAGCGGTTTGCGCCGCGAAATGTCGATGGCTATGCCCCTCAGCGTGTTGATTAAGGAGATAGCGTCGGCGCCGGCTCCAGCCACCGCCTTAGCCACCCCGACGATATCGCCGGTGTTGGGGGTCAGCTTGACCATTACCGGCAGAGATGTCGCCGCCTTGACCGCCGCCGTTACCTCGGCCGCTGACTCAGGGTTGGCGCCGAACTCGGCGCCGCCGGCTTTGATATTGGGGCAGCCGATGTTGACCTCGATACCGCCGATGCCAGCTACCCCGTCCAGTTTTTTGGCAAGCTCGGCGTATTCATCAATAGTTTCTCCCACGATGTTAACGATGACCGGTACCCGCCAGCCCGCCCAGACGGGCGCCTTCTGGCTGATTACGGCTTCGACGCCGATATTCTGCAGCCCGATGGAATTGAGCACACCGCAGGGCGTCTCCGCCAGCCGCGGCTGGGGATTGCCCTTCCTGGGTTTGAGAGTAGTCCCTTTACAGACGATAGCCCCCAGCTTCTGAATATCAAAGAGGTGCTCGTACTCGGTGCCCCAGCCGAAGGTGCCCGAGGCGGTCATCACCGGGTTGGCCAGCAGTAAGCCCTTTTTATTTTTCGGCGCCAGTTGGACCGAGAGATTCATGTTAGCTCCTTATCACAGGTTCAGCACGGTGCCAGCGGTATTTTCGCTTAAGGTGGTGATGCCGAGCCCCATCTTCACTCTCCTGCTTGAGTGGTGGTGATTAGTATAGGTCATATCCTTCTGACTGGCAACCTTTAGCCCCCGGAGAAATCAATGACCTTTTGGGGCAACCGCCTTTCTTATGAACAGCAGGGGAAAGACGATATCGCTCATACAGCAGGGAATCCAGACGGCAAGAAAGAGGAATATGAAGATAAGGGGCAGCAGCGGCACCCAGGAGGCGGTGCCGAAGGCGGTGAAGTAGAATAGCGAAGCCCAGGTGCTGAGCAGCACGTGTCCCAAGTGGGGGATTTTGGTGGCTTGCTTCCAGTAACCGATGGCGATGCCGATAACAGCTGCCGAGTTTATCACTATCCACTTGGCCACCCCCAGGAAGGGCATGGCCTCGGTTTCAATAAAGGGCAGGTGTAAGCCGATGGAGATATTAAAGGCGGTCCCTTCCAGGTAGGGGATTATGGCGTCGCTTAAGGTGGCGATGCCCACGGAGCCGAGGTAGCCGATTAAAATGGCTGCCCAGAGCCGCCCCTTGCTGTATCTCATATACATGGCGGTGGTCACCAGGGCGCTCAAGACGACATGCAGGGGGTGCAGGGTGTAGAAGATTGCCTCGGAAATGGAGGCGGGGACATCGGCAACTAGTATGACGACCATGATAATAATACCGGTAATCGCCCCCAGTGCCGTGAAAGGGGCGTGCTCTTTAAGCTCATGGAGTATCCGTCTAAACATTTTGCCGACAGTTCTGGCACCGCCCGATGAACTCAAGCAGGTGCCCTTCGATCTCAAAGCCGGTTTCCCGGTACAGCCTTTGCTCCAGTTCGGCGAGGTAATAGCCGCTAAAGTCGATAACCTCGCCGCAGTCGGAGCAGATAAGGTGGTGGTGGAGCCCCGGGGCGGCGATGGTGTAGCTGCGGCAGCTGCCCCCGGCGTGCAGCTCGCAGGTAAGCTCTAGCTTAACCAGTATCTCCAGGGTGCGGTAAATAGTCACCAGCCCGATAGTGGGGTGGTCTTGCTGAACCTTGCGGTGTAGGGCGGTGGGGGTGAGGTGGTCGGGGCTGGAGGCAATGGCGGTTATCACCGCCCGGCGCTGGGGAGTGAGCTTGTAGCCGTGCTCTCTTAAAGCGGCGGCCATTTTTCTCTTGGTGAGTCTCATTTCAAGCTCTAAATGAAAAGTATTATCATTTATATAATACAATATTATCGTGTTTGTCAAGACCCCCCTTTTCCCCGGAAGTCTTTCTTCCCACCCTAACCCACCCTCATAGGCTTCGCCTCTGAGACTCTCTTGCCCCACCCCCCTTACACTCTACTGTCATTGCGAGGAGCGTAGCGACGAAACAATCTCCAGCTACTTTTCCCAACCCCTTGGTATTTTCCCCAAACCCAGCCGCCCTTTTAAGCTTACAGCTTGTTTCCCCCACCCCCAAAGGCTTTTGTCTCTAAAATTCCCCCAATGTATTGACCAAACCCGATAATTAGGATACACTTGAGGTATAGTGAGTGCCATGCGCCGATTGCGGGTGGCAACTCCACTCCTTCTGCCCAATCGTCGCTTTCGCGGACAATCGTCAACCTTAGATGCTTACCTTCCAGCATAGGTAAGCAGGGGGAGGGAAAGATGAAGAAGAAGATGGATAAAACGAATGTAAGCTTCAATCTGCTGCGTGCTCGTCTGGAGAGCGAGCAAAAGCGGTTGAATGAAGAATTGGAACAACTGAGATCCAGCGTCCGCCCCGCTGACGAGCGGCGGGAGGGCAGCCCCTTTGGCAAGAGGGAAGAGGAGGCTACCGAGAGCTTTGAACTGGAGAGGCGGCTGACCCTGGAGAAGCGGCTTATAGACCAGTTGGCCGGGGTGGGGCACGCCCTGCAGAAATTTGAAGATGGAACCTATGGCTTATGCGATAACTGCGGTAAGCCGATAGACCCGGCCCGATTGGAAGCACTGCCTCAGGCCAGTATGTGCCTGGACTGCAAGGCGCGTCAGGCGAAGGAGGCGAAAGGTAAGTAATCCCCGGGACAGGCGTTGGCAGCTAAGCTTCTTCCTTATCGCGTTCGGCGTGCTGGTTGCCGACCAGCTCACCAAGCTCTGGATAAGGTCCACTCTGGATATCGGTGAGGTGCTGTGGCAGGCGGGAATCTTTAGTATAACCCGTACCAAGAATACCGGCGCCGCCTTCGGCTTATTTCAGGGGCATTCCTTCGTCATAACCATAGTCGCCATCGTCGTCATTGCCCTGGTGCTCTTCTATGTCCTCTGGGCTCATCGCCGCTACCCCATTTTCGTTGGCCGCCTGAGCTGGCTGGCGATGGGCCTGATTCTAGGCGGCATCATCGGCAACCTCATTGAACGGATATGTAATCTCATTGACCCGTCACGCTTCGTCGGGGTTACCGACTTCATCAGCGTCGGCTGGTGGCCATCGTTTAACATTGCCGATTCGGCGCTGGTGGTGGGCACCATTCTCCTGGCTTACTCCCTCCTGCTCATGATAATAAAGCCAGGTTCATCGGCTTAAAGTTATGGACAAGTCATATAGCCTTATAGCTGATGAGCGAGACGCCCGTCTTGATAAATATGTCTGCGCCAAGCACCCCGAGCTTTCACGGACACATGTCCAGAAGCTTATTGCCGAGGGTTATATCACCGTTAACGGTAAGCCGGCCAAGCCGGGGCTCAGGCTCAATATCGGCGACAGGATTAAGCTTACCATTCCCCCCACCCCGCCCCAACAGCTAAAGCCCGAGGCGATTCCCCTGAAAATCATCTACGAAGACGAAGACCTCCTGGTCGTCGATAAGCCGGCCGGGCTTGCCGTCCACCCCGCCCCGGGCCACCCCGCCCATACCCTGGTCAATGCCATCCTGGCCCACTTTCCCCACCTGGCTGAGGTCGGCGACGCGCTGCGCCCTGGTGTCGTCCATCGCCTGGATAAAGACACTTCAGGCGTGATACTGGTGGCCAAGAACAGTGCCGCGCAAGTTGACCTCGCCCGCCAGTTCAAGTCCCATTCCGTGACCAAGGCATATCTGGCGCTGGTCAAGGGCAAGCTCACCCCCGAGAACGGTATTATCGAAGCCGATATCGGGCGCGACCCCCACAATCGTAAGCGCATGGCGGTGGTGGCTGCGGGCAGGGAAGCCCGCACCGAATACCGCGTGGTTAAATATATCGGCGGCTACACCCTGCTTGAGGTTATGCCCGAGACCGGCCGCACCCACCAGATAAGGGTTCACCTGGCGGCAATCGGCTTTCCCGTGGTCGGGGATAAAATCTACGGTGTCAAGTCCCCACATCTATCCCGCCAGTTCCTCCACGCTTCTCGTTTGGGGTTTAAGTTGCCCTCAACTGGCCAATATGTCGAGTTCGAGTCCGAGCTGCCCCCCGATTTAGAAAAGGCGCTGGAGGCTATTGGCTAGGGTTTTTCTTCCCGCCCTGACCCGCCCTATAAAGGCTTCGCCTCTATGAACTCCTTTCTCCACCCCCCCCTTAAATCATACTGCTATCCGGGGGTGTCCAAGAGGGGGCGAAGCCCCCTCTTTTAAAAAAACCCTTCCCCCTTTCCCTTGAGGGAGAGGGGGATTAAGGGGGTGAGGTTCACAAATAAATCTAGAATATTGGTGGGTGGGATGATAGAATGGATTAAAGGTAGATTTGATTATAAATGGTTCGTCTATATGGTCGTTAGGCGAAAGTCGCAAACAACCATCTAAGGAGAGGAAAAGATGAAGACGGAAATTCATCGGTTATCTTTAGGAATGTGTAATTGTTATCTAATTAGAGAAGAAGGACTAATCTTGGTTGACGCGGGTGTACCAAATCAAGGGAAGAAGTTTCTCAAGGAGTCAAAAGACCTATCCATTGAACCTAAGGATGTTTCCCTTATACTATTGACTCACGGCCATTTTGACCATATTGGTTCAGCGAACGAACTAAAGGAACTAACAGGCGCTAAAGTTGCTATTAATCAGCATGAAAAAGATTGGGTGGAGCGCGGCTTTAAACCAACACCACCCGGGACTAATTTATGGGGCAAGATCTTGAGGGCGGTAATAAAGATGTACGAGTCTCGGATGAGCTTCCCTGGTACGCCGGTGGAGTTAGTGCTGGAAGACGAGGATTTTT
>JAUWXS010000094.1 GCA_030616265.1 Dehalococcoidia bacterium | reverse complement strand
TGGCTTGACAAAGGGGAGGGCACCGATTAGCATTTTAGTGAGGTCGTGCTAGACGGGGAGCCAGCGGTGCCCTGAACTCGCAATCCGCTATAGCGGGGTCGAATTCCCGCTTGAGGCCTTTGTCTGGTGAGACTACCTGGACTAAGCGGTGTTGAAGGCCGGGTCCTGCGCGGCGGAGCTCTATGAATCCCGTCAGGTCCGAGAGGAAGCAGCGGTAAATAGAAGCCCCGGGTGCCGCAGGGTTACCTGGTTGGAGTTGGCTGGTTCAGGCAAGCTATTAGGCGGGGTCGAGGGCGGGTGCACGGCCTCATTGATTTGATGGATAAGAGCCCGGATTCGCTTTTGGCTGAGACCAGGAGGCTGTTGCGCCAGTCCGACCTCAGGGCGAGAAAGGGGCTGGGGCAGCACTTCCTTATCGATGGCGAGGTGCTGGAGACCATTATCTCAGCCGCCGAGCTCAGCCCCGATGATATTATTGTGGAGGTGGGGCCGGGGCTGGGTATCCTGACGCGGGAGCTGGCGGCAAAAGCGGGCGGGGTCATCGCCATCGAGCTGGATGATAAGCTGGCGGCTTTACTCAAGAAGACGCTGGCTTCTTTCAATAACGTTACTATCGTCAACGATAATGTGCTTAATATTGAGCCGAAAGAGCTAATAAAGGGGCGGGACTATAAGGTGGTGGCCAACCTGCCTTACTACATTACCTCGCCCGTCCTGCGCCACTTCCTTGAGGCGAAAGCCAAACCGCAGACGATGGTGGTCATGGTGCAAAAAGAGGTCGCCGAAGCCATTGCGGCCAAGCCCGGCGATATGAGCCTGCTTAGCGTCAGCGTCCAGTTCTACGGCGAGCCAAAGATAATAAGCTCCGTCCCGGCTGAGTCGTGTAACCCGGCACCGGAGGTCAGTTCGGCGATACTAAGAATTGACGTCTACCCAAAGCCAAATGTGGAAGTTGACGAAAAGGGTTTTTTCGGCATCGTGCGGGCGGGCTTTGCCGCTCCTCGCAAGCAGATAGCTAACTCGCTGGCTAAAGGTCTGGACAGGGAAAAGAGCGAGGTCTTGCCCTTTCTGGATAGAGCAGATATAGCCCCGCAGCGGCGGGCGGAGACGCTGACCATCGAGGAGTGGGCTAATCTCTGGCGGGTCTTTGGGGGGAAGCATGCTGACGGTTAAGGCGCCAGCCAAGATTAATTTAACCCTTGAGGTCCTGGGCAAACGCCCCGACGGCTTTCATGAAGTCCGCAGCGTTATTCAGGCCATAAACCTCTGTGATAGCCTTGTTTTTCGCCTGAGCGATAGTATCGAGTTCGGCAGCGATAACCCCGACTTTGTCCCTAAAGAGAGCCTGGTATCCAGGGCAGCGGCTCTGCTCCAGCAGGCTAGCGGGTGTTCTAAGGGAGCCAAGATAGAAGTCGAAAAACGTATTCCCCTTTCTTCGGGGTTGGGGGGGGACAGCAGCGATGCCGCCGCCGTCCTGCTGGGGCTTAACGAGCTCTGGCCGCCGAGGCTAAAGCCAGCCAATCTGCTAGAGCTGGCGCCGAGGCTGGGTTCCGATGTCGCCTTTTTCCTCTACGGGGGCACGGCGCGGGCGGAGGGGAGGGGGGAGGTGGTAACCCCCCTGCCTTCGTTACCCCGTAAATGGGTTGTCCTGCTCATGCCTCCGCTGCGCCGCATGGAGGAGAAAACAAGGCAGCTTTATGGCAGGCTCAAGCCCAGCCACTACAGCGACGGTCAGATTACGGATAGAATGGTGGTGGGGCTTACCCGGGGGGCGGTAAGCTCATCTATGTTGTTTAATACCTTTGAGAATGTCGCCTACGACTTCTTCCCCAAGCTCAAGGTATATAAAAAGCATTTTCTAAAACTGGGCGCTGACCATGTCCACCTCGCCGGCTCTGGCCCCGCCCTCTTTACCCTGCTGGAGGATAAGGCTAAGGCTGAGGACTTATACACGCGCTGTAAAGACCAGGGAATGGAGTGTTACCTGGCGGATACCCTGTCCTCGATAAATCGGTTATAATCAGGCATAAAATAAGTTCAAGGAGTTGAAATGGCAGGGATGATAATTCTGGCTATCGTTATCGGTTATCTTCTCGGTTCTATCCCCTTTGCCTATATCGTGGCTCGTTTGGTGAAGGGGGCGGATATCAGGAAGGTGGGCGGGGGCAATATAGGGGCGGTCAATACCATGAGGGAGATAGGCACCCTGCCCGGTTTAGGCGTCCTCTTTGCCGACATGGCTAAAGGGGCGCTGGCCGTGCTTATCGCCCAGTGGCTGGGGCTGCACCTTTACTGGGTCTTCGCCGTGGGCATGGTGGCGGTGGCGGGGCATAACTGGCCGGTCTGGCTCAAGTTCCGGGGAGGGCAGGGGTTAGCCACCACCATGGGGGTATTCCTCGCCTTAACTCCCATTCCCTTTGCCATTAGCTTCGCCATACTGGTGGTCGCGGTTATCATTACCAGCAACGTGAGGCTGTCGGCGGGGGTGGGCTTTCTCTTTCTCCCCCTGCTTATCTGGCTCTTCGGCGGGGAGCTGAGCGTCATTCTCTATGCCGTAGCCCTGTCCATCTTTTGCCTTTTGAAGACGATACCCAGGTTCAGGGCAGACGTGGCTAAGGCAGGCGACGATAAGAAGGGGCTTATCTTCGACCGGCAGTATACGCCGTGGCAGAAAAAAAGATAGAGCGACACTTGGAGGTGTAAGGTGAGCAAGACAGAGAAGAACCTTGAGGAGGCTTTTGCCGGGGAAAGCCAGGCCAGCCGGCGCTACCTTTTCTTTGCCGAGAAGGCGGAGAGCGAGGGGCATCCCCAGATAGCCAGGCTGTTCCGGGCAGCGGCGGAGGCGGAGACGGTCCACGCCCGCAATCACCTTGAAGTTATGGGCGGCATCGGCCCCACAGCCGAAAACCTGAAAGGGGCTATCAGCGGGGAGAACTACGAGTTCACCGAGATGTACCCCGCTTTTATCGAGCAGGCCAAGGCGGAGGGTAACGAAAGGGCGGAGATTAGCTTTGACCGTGCCAACAAGGTGGAGAAGGTCCACCACGGCCTGTACCAGAAAGCGCTCGAAGCCCTGGAAGCGGGGAAAGAGCTGAAGGCTGAGCCTTACTTCGTCTGCCCGGTCTGCGGCTATACCGTGGGTGGGGAAGCTCCGGAAAGATGCCCGGTATGCGGCGCGCCGCGAACCAAGTTTGGGGAGGTGGGGTAGGTTAGTCCTGTTTGGTCAGCCAGCTCTGGACCAGCGCTATCTCGTCCTGCTTGGAAGCAATCTCCCCGTCCAGCCGAGCCTTTTGCAGCCGTTCCATTATCTCCCTGATTTCGGGGCCGGTGGTGACGCCCATCTGTATCAGGTCGTGGCCGGTAAGCGAGATTTCAATGTCTTTCAGCCGGGTGAGGTAGAGGTGTACGTTCTGGCTGGCGGTGGGAGACTCGGTGGCGATGGAGTTAGCCACCATGGCTGGATAGCAGTAAGGCTCAAGGAGG
>JAUWXS010000076.1 GCA_030616265.1 Dehalococcoidia bacterium | reverse complement strand
ATCCAGGAGATGCTTTCTTCGAACTGCATGACGCCCGCCATTTCCGCCGAACGGTCGAAGATGGTGAAGAGATAACAGGACAGCGCCAGCGGGACGAAGGTAAAGACAGCCGCCAGCCACCTTATGCCCCGCGGCGACAGGCGGGGGAGGAAGGCAATGAGAATCGCCCCCGCCACCGGCAGGAAGATTATCCAGGTCAGGTAGTTAAAGTCCACCTAGCTTAGCTCCTTTTTATTTATCAAGGTCATTTTTTCTTATCTAACTCTCCCATCGAGTTGTTGAACCCTATCCCCATTTTTTAGTGTCAGATTATATAAGGCTCTCGCCCCTTTGTTAACCCTCCTTTATCCAAATAAATACAGGCAGGCGATAATCACGATAATGCCGATGCCGATAAACAGACCGTAGAACTGCAACTGGCCGCTGTGGGCTTTCCTGATAGCCCGGCCCGTTGCCATCGCGCCGCTGGCGATGCCGTTAACGGCACCGTCGACGCCGTAGCTATCAAAGCCCTGCAGGCCGGCAAAGAAGCCGCCGACCAGCACCTTGCCCACAAAGAGCTTCTCGTAAAGCTCGTCGAGCCAGTATTTGTGTAAGAACAGATTATAGAGCGGCTTGAACATGCTGCCGATTCTCTCCGCCGACAGCCACTTGGCGCTGTAGACGGCGTAAGCCAGCAGGATGCCCAGCCCAGCTAGTATCAGCGATATCCAGGGCAGGGAGTGGGTGAGGATGCCGAAAAAGCCCTCGCTAAAGCTTTGGGTATGGCCGTGACCCATAAAGGCGCCGAAGTCACCGGTGACATTCCACAAGCCGGAGACCACCGCCAGTATAGCCAGCACCACCATGGGCATGACCATGACCGGGGGCGATTCGTGGGGCTTGCCGTGAGC
This sequence comes from Dehalococcoidia bacterium, assembly GCA_030616265.1. GTDB lineage: Bacteria > Chloroflexota > Dehalococcoidia > Dehalococcoidales > BS750m-G39 > E44-bin88. Next base: position 3,308 of record JAUWXS010000076.1, on the reverse strand, counting down.
CTCTCCACCGCCGCCGCGGTATTTGCCGCCGAAGGTCATAAAGACCACCCGGAACATATAGAAGGCGGTCATAAAGACGGTTATCATCGCCAGGTAGAAGAGTACGGGCTGATTCTGGAGCGCCGAGACCAGAATCTCGTCCTTGCTCCAGAACCCGGCCAGGGGCCAGATGCCGGCGAGACTTAAGCTAGCGATAAGGAAGGTGGCGTAGGTCCAGGGCATAAACTTGCGCAGTCCGCCCATCTTTCTCATGTCGAAGGTGCCGGTGGCGTGATTGACGCTGCCCGCGCCCAAAAATAGCAGAGCCTTGAAGAAGGCGTGATTAAAGAGGTGGAAGATGCCGATGGCGACGCCGCCCACCCCCAGCCCCAGCATCATATAGCCGAGCTGGCTGATGGTGGAGTAGGCCAATACGCGCTTGATATCGGTCATCACCAGCCCCATGGTGGCGGCGAAGATGGCGGTAAAGCCGCCGACAACCGCAACTGTAGTCAATGCATCGGTGGAGTGGGCGAAGAGCGGGAAGGTGCGCGCCACCAGGAAAACGCCGGCAGCCACCATAGTGGCGGCATGGATGAGGGCGCTGACCGGGGTGGGGCCTTCCATAGCGTCGGGCAGCCAGGTGTGGAGCGGGAACTGCGCCGACTTGCCCGCGGCGCCGGCAAAGATGCCTATTGCCGCCCAGGTCAGGGTGGCGCCGGCCAGGGCGCCCGTTGCCGCCAGCGAATGAAGCTCGCCGATATCCAGGGTGCCGGTGTTAAAGAAGATGAGCAGGATTGCTGCCAGGAAACCGAAGTCACCGATGCGGGTAACGATAAAGGCTTTCTTAGCAGCGTTAGCCGCCGCGGGGCGGTGGAACCAGAAGCCGATAAGCAGGTAGGAGCATAAGCCGACCATCTCCCAGAAGACATAGACGAAGAGCAGGTTGTCGGCCAAAACTAATCCCAGCATCGAGGCGGTAAACAGCGACATAAAGGCGTAGTAGCGGTGATAGCCAGGGTCGCCTTTCATATAGCCCTGGGAGTAAATCTGCACCATCAGGCTGACCCCGAGAACCACGATGAGCATCACCGCCGTCAGCGAGTCCATAATCAGCCCCAGGTGAATGGTCAGCCCGCCCTCGATAACCACCCAGTTGATGTCGGGGACAGGCAACGGCTGGCCCGTCGCCATCACCTCGGTTAGCGCCCAGACCGAAAGTCCGAGCGAGCCGAGCAGGGCGGCGATGGTGATATAGCCCCCCGTCTTAGGCCGGTTATTGAGGAAGGGCCGCAAAAACAGCGCTATTATGATAAAGGAGAAAAGGGGCAATAGAAAGATGAGCCAGACCAGTTGATAGGGCATTACTGCTTCCTCAAGACCTCCTGTATCACGTGCTCTTTATCCTGGGGCACCAGGACAGAATAGGTTGCCAGTTCCCGGTCGCGGGGCTCGCCGGCGAGGGGGAGGAGGCGGGTGGGGATTCCCTCACCCTCAAAGAGCTCCTTCCACATCTCAGCCAGCGCCAGGCTCTTGGCTTTTTTGACTTCTACCCACATGATTTATTTTCTACCTTTTGGACTCCCTTTTTATCTATTCGGGGGCGTCTTCGTGCAAACCCCACTATCGGGGGATTACACCCCTCGCTAAGACGCCGAAGATTTAAGACGAAACCCTAGCTAATGTATTGGCCCAGATAGAACGGCCAGACCACGATGCCCAGAATAATCTTCCACCAGACGAGACTGGCAAAGCTGATGGTGAACAACCAGCCTGCGAACCAGATAAAGGCGCCCGTTGTACCCGCTGCACCCTTGTTCATAGTTTCGCCTCCTTTCTTTACCATTTCATCAGGTCGATTTTGGTGGCGTCTATAGTCTGGCGGTGGCGGTAGATGGCAATTATTATGGCCAGCCCTACGGCGACCTCAGCCGCCGCCACCACCATAACGAAAATAGCGAAAACCTGCCCCGTGAGCTGGAGGGGCACGATATAGCGGGAGAAGGCAACCATGGCGATGTTGACCGCATTTAGCATCAGCTCGATGGACATCAGGATAATGATGGCGTTGCGCTTAGCCAGCGCGCCGTACAAGCCGATGGAGAACAGCACCACCGATAGTATCAGATAATGCTCTAAACCTACGCTCATGGTTACTTCTCCCTCACCAGAACGATAGCCCCCAGGATTGCCGCCAGCAGTAGAATGGCGGCAATCTCCACGGGCAGGATAAAGCCGCCTTCACCGAAGAGCAGTCCTGCCAGGGCAGGAGTAGTCGGCTCCAGGGGTGGGGTGGACGATACCTGCCACGAAGTGTTGAGCAGGGCATAGGTTACCCCACCCAGGAACAGGGCGGCGACAAAGAAGGCGGGGATACGAAGTCTATTAGAAGGGCTGCCCCGCTGGACCTCCCGGGTAAGCATGATAGCCAGGATAATCAGCACCGATATGGCGCCGACATAGACCAGAACCTGCACCGCCGCCAGGAAGTCGGCGCTCAAGGTAATGTAGAGCCCGGCCACCGCCAGGAAGCAGAGCACCAGCGACAGGGCAGCCCGGAAAACATCGCCCAGCAGGACGACAGCCAGAGCCGCCATCACGCCTACTACCGCCAGTATCCAGAAGGCAATATCAAGCCCCATTACCTTTTCCCCCTATCTTTATCCAGAAGCAGGCTCTGCTTGGGTAATTCGGCGGCAATCTCGGGGCGGGCATAACCGCTGGGCTTGCGCTCCGCTGATTCCAGCAGCTCTTCTTTAGCCAGCACCAGCTCGCCCCGCCGATACCTGGCCCGCTCGTAGGCATAGCCCAGAAACAGGGCGTCGTAGGGGCAGGCCTCAACGCACAAGCCGCAGAAGATGCAGTAGCCCATATCCACCTCGAACTTCTCGACCCGGTATTTATTCTCCTCGACCTTGACCGAGGTTACGATATCGATGCTGCCCTGGGGGCAGGTCTTGGCGCAGGTGCCGCAGCCCGTGCACTTCTCCTGGCTCCAGACAAGCTCGTTGCCCCGAATGCGGCGCGAAGGATTAAGCCGCTGCTCGGGGTACTGGGTGGTTACCGGACGTCTGAGCAGGTGCCTTATCGTCACCGTTAAGCCCTTGGCGATGCCTATTCCGTAATGCTCAAACATTAACTCTACCCCAACCTAACTTAAAGAGTCGCGACCACAAGAGCACCAGGACTATCATAACGGCAAAATTAATCGGGACTAATACCCACAGCGAAACCTCCGGCCAGATTAAAATCTCGGCGGCGGTGACCAGCAGGTTTATCAGCGCCAGCGGGAAGAGGAACTTCCAGGCCAGCGCCATCAACTGGTCAAT
>JAUWXS010000103.1 GCA_030616265.1 Dehalococcoidia bacterium | reverse complement strand
GGTCAAGCAGCCGACCACCAAACAGCTGGTGGTGTGGGCGGGGGCGGTGGGCGATTATACGCTCATACACTACGATAAAGATTTTGCCCAGAGCCGTGGGCTGTCGGGGGTTATCGTCCAGGGGCAACTGGTGGGCGCTTTCCTGGGGCAGATGCTGACCGACTGGATTGGAGAGAAGGGCACGCTCAAGAAGCTGAGCTGCAGCTATAAGGGCATGAACTACCCCGGTGAGGCTCTTAGCTGCAAAGGTAATGTGACCAAGAAGTACGACCGGGACGGCGAGCACTTCGTCGAGTGTAAAATCTGGGCGGAGAATCCACAAGGGGAGAAGACGGCCTCGGGCAGGGCGGTTGTCATTCTGCCCGCCAGGGGCTGATTGTAGATAGTAGAAAGGGAGGACAAGACGATGAGTAAGAGATTAAAAGGTAAGGTAGCTATCGTTACCGGCTCGGGGCAGGGAATCGGCAAAGCCATCGCCGTAGCTCTGGCTAAAGAGGGCGCCAAGGTTGTGACCAACAACCGCCGCCCCGGCACCGAGGGCGGGGACGCTGAGACCGTGGTCAAGGAGATTAAGGGGATGGGTGGGGAGGCGATGCCCTTCTTCGGCAGCGTCTCCGATTTTAAGGATGCCGAGATGATAGTCAAGCTGGCCGTGGAGAAATTCGGTAGGCTAGATATACTGGTGAATAACGCCGGCGCCGACGCCCCCCGCATGGTCTGGAATATGACCGAGGAGGACTGGGACAGGTGCGTGGACTCGTTCCTTAAAGGCTCTTTCAACTGCACCCGCTTTGCCGCGGGCGTGATGAGGGAGCAGAAGTGGGGGAGAATCATCAATACCACCTCTACCGCCTGGCTGGGCACGGTGGGTCACTGCAACTACGGCGCCGCCAAGGCTGGAATCGTCGGTCTAACACGGGCGGTGGCCCGGGAGGTGGGGCGGTACGGGGTGACCTGTAACGCCTACGCCCCCACCGCCGCCACCCGCTTTACCTTAAGCGACGAGATAGTGGCTGGTTTTAAGAAGCGATACGAGGCCGGTCTGATGACCAAGAAGCGCTTCGAGGAGCTGACCAACCCGCCCAAGCCGGAGACGGTGGGGCCCTTTATCGTTTACCTTTGCACCGATGAGGCGGCGGATATAAACGGGCAGGTCTTCGACGTCACCGGTGGCAATATCGCGCTCTACTCCGAGCCGATAAAGAAGAAGTCAATCGTCAAAGAAGAGGGGATGTGGGCGGTGGAGGAGCTAATCGCCCAGGTGCCCAAGGTGTTGCTGGAGGGCTATAAGAACCCGTCACCAGCCAAGCCCGATAAATAGAGGTTAGCCCCTTATTTTGGGGAGTTAAAGAGGGGGCTTCACCCCCTCTTTTTCATTAAAGGGTGGTGGGTGGGAAAAGATAAATTGGGGTGGGGATGGGGTATGTAGATAGAGATTGCTTCGTCGTCCTACGGCTGAAGGACTTCTCGCAATGACATGTTGTTAGGGTTCGGGTCTGGCAGAGGATGACTCCCGTAAAACTTCATCCCGCTCAACTCATGCCATCCTCACTAGGCTATCTTTCGCTTCTTTTTACGACGTTTAGGGTTTATCTGTATCGCGCATACTTTGAACTCGGGGATTTTGGCTACCGGGTCCAGGGCGTCAACCGTCAACAGGTTAGCCGGGGCTTCCTTGAAATGGAAGGTCATAAAGGCCACACCCTGTGGTGACCTGTCGGTCACCTTTGCCTTAGCCGTGATCTTGCCACGGCGCGAAGCCAGCTCAATCAGGTCTCCATCAGAGAATTTAAGCCTTTTTGCGTCTCTAGGATTTATCTCTGCCTCAGCTTCAGGCTTAATCTCAGCCAGGCCCTTTGAATGCCTGCTTAAGCTTCCACCATGCCAGTGGTACAGGATCCTGCCTGTTGACAGGATGAAGGGGTAAGTCTCATCAGGGAGTTCAAATGCCTCACGATAGGGGGTGGGATGGAATTTACCCAAGCCCCGAGGAAATTGTCCCTCGTGTAAGTATTTCGTTCCGGGGTCATCTCTGGTGCGGCAGGGCCATTGCAATCCGGCTGGTTCCAATCTATCGTAGTGAATACCGCCATAGATGGGGGCAAGGGGTGCAATCTCTTCCATTATTTCCCGGGGACTTTCGTATTCCATAGGGTAGCCTAATCTGTTAGCCATCTCGGAGATGATTAGCCAGTCGGGTTTGCTATCGCCTATCGGTGGAATGGCCTTACGTACGCGCTGAATTCGCCGTTCGGTGTTGGTAAAAGTGCCATCCTTCTCGGCAAAGCTAGCCCCAGGCAGCACCACATCGGCAAACTTGGCAGTTTCGCTCAGGAAAATGTCCTGGACAACCAAGAACTTGAGGTTCTTCAGGCCTTTGACCACTCGCTTGCTATTGGGGTCAGTAAGGGCGGAGTCCTCTCCCATGATGTACATCCCCTTGATCTTCCCAGACTCAGCCTCGTGCATCATTTCCACGACAGTCAACCCCGGCGTAGGGGGGAGCGATACCTGCCAGGCTTCTTCGAACTTGCCTCGACTAGCTTCATCGGTAACCGCTTGGTAACCTGGCAGGACATTAGGTAAAGCCCCCATATCACAGGCGCCCTGAACATTGTTCTGTCCTCTCAAGGGGCAGACTCCGCTGCCTTCTTTGCCCACATGACCGGTCAACATAGCCAGATTGGCCAGGGCCAGAACATTATCGGTACCAGTCGTGTGCTGGGTTATCCCCATGGCGTAGAGGATGAGGGCCCGGGGAGACTGAGCATATAAGCGCGCCGCCTGACACAGGTCGTCGGCAGGAACACCCGTTATTTGGCTCGCAATGGAGGGCGGGTAGTCGGCGACTGCCTCCTTAAGTTCCTCAAACCCCTCAGTTCGCGCTCTGACAAAGTCTTTGTCATACAGGCCCTCGGTAATGATAGTATGGAGCATGCCGTTGATTAGGGCGACATCGGTGCCAGGTTTTTGCCTCAGCCAGGTGTGAGCAAAATCAACCATACGTATTTGGCGAGGGTCGGCTACTATTAACTCTGCCTGCCCGTGCCTGACTGCCTCCATGACTTCGAGAGCGATTACGGGGTGACTCTCCGCGGTGTTAGACCCGATGATAAAAACGCAGTCGGCATCCCTGATTTCGGCGATGGAGTTGGTCATGGCTCCGCTGCCAAAGGCTGCGGCCAGACCGGCCACGGTGGGAGAGTGGCAGAGACGGGCGCAGTGGTCG
>JAUWXS010000011.1 GCA_030616265.1 Dehalococcoidia bacterium | reverse complement strand
CTACTGCCCAGTGGCTACCTTGTATCAGGACCTTATCCAGCTCCTTTTCACTCACCCTTATCTTGCCTTCAGAGCCTAATCCTGAAGGAATATTGACAAAAAGCTCACCAATCAGTTGCTCAATCTTGGGTCTTACCTCTTCCTCGGTAAGGTTAGTCCGCACCAGCCTGACCCCGCAGTTAATATCAAAGCCGACGCCCCCCGGCGATATCACCCCGTCTTTTACCCTGGTCGCTGCCACCCCGCCGATGGGGAAACCGTAGCCCCAGTGGATATCGGGCATCGCCAGTGAGTGGCGAACTATGCCGGGGAGAAAAGCCACATTAGCTACCTGCTGAAAGACCTGCTCTTCCCAGATATGCTCGAGCATAGCCTCGCTGGTAAAGATGAGACCGGGCACCGACATGCCTGGCTTATAGCTGGTCGGTATCTCCCAGCGGTAGTCGTCTATCTTTTTTAGTATTGCCTTCCAGCGTGAAGTCATCTGCCCACTCCACTAAATATCAAACAGTACCTGGACACGGTAGCCGTTTTTCTTCTCAACTTTGAGCATGTGGTAGGTGGCTGCCTTGACCCCCGTCTTGAGCTTATGCTTGGAGCTATTCACCTTTTCGCCATAGCCCCTGGCCTTGAGATGGGTATTATTTAGCTCGATAATTTCAAAGCGCTTAAAAAGAACGCCCTCGGTGTCAAATCGATAAACCAGCTCGTTCAACCACGCCACCAGCAGGCTTTCCTCATCGCCGGCAGTCAGCTCTATATCCCGATGCAGCGATTCCTCCACATCATCAAGCTCAGTTATCAGGCTGAACAAGCCCTTTGCCGCATTGGCAAACGCCTGCTTCAGGTCAGCGCCATAGGCGATAATGCCGACATCGGCGGTATGGTTTAAGATTTCAAAGTCTTTCCCCATAGGCATTAGAGAAGTAAATTATAGCACAATAGTTTAAGGCAATAAACATAAGCCTTTGAGTTTACCTGGCAACCTATCCCCCTAACCCCCTTCCCTTGTAAGGGAAGGGGGAGTTATTTTTTTAAGAGAGGCTCCGCCTCTCTTTGACTCTCTTATAGAGACAGCTTCGAGGAGCAAAGCCCTGAATATATTACGGGGAGTCTAAGAGGGGTGAAGCCCCTCTTCTGAAAAAACCTTTGAGCCTTTTGGAGCTATCTAGTATAATATATATAATGATGTAGGTGATTATGAATCCAGAGAACGAAGGGGACCATATCAAGAGCGCCCGCGAGATAGCCATGGAAAAAGTAGCTGAGCTGGGCGAGGTGACCGATGAGGAGCGCCTGAGGTGGAAGTATGTCCCCGAAGGGGAAAAGCTGGCGGCTAAGTATATGAAGCAAAGCCTGAACCTGGCTGCCAAGCTGGGCAATTACGATGAGGCTGTAATCAGCCATATCAAAGAAGGGGCTAGCGGCATACTAATAAGAAATATCAACCTGCCCGACAGCGACCTCGCCCGCAAGAATAATAAGAAGGCGATGGATGGCATAAAAACCCTCAAAAAGGATAAAATAGGGGTGGAAAACATCTTTAGTAAGATAAGAAACGTCTTTAACCACTACACCGAGCAGGGGGAACAGCAGAGAAGGCAGGCTTATGAGCAACTAAAGGCTGAGTTTGGCGCTAAGGTCCAGGAGGCAATGCAGCAGCAGTTAGGCTCGGCGACAGGATTAAACATAGATATAGAAAGACAGCCCCAGTTCCAGGAGGAGTGGCGCCGGCTGCTGGTTCAGCTTGACTCGCAATACCTCAGCCTCCTCAACGAATATAAGCAGGAGCTATCGGCTATAGCTTAGGGAATAACGATGGATATTGACGAAGAAAGAATTAGAGAAGCCGTCCAGCACACCGAGATACTAAGGCCGCCCAAGCGGAGCCTGGCTACCTTCGGCACGACCAACGTCCACTATTACCTCCTCACCGAGCCGGCTTACTCCGAGCTGGTAAAGAGCGCCGCCGAGACGGTGATTAGAGAAGGCAGGGTAATCGCCGAGAGGCCTAAGATTGTAACCCCCTTCTACCTCTCCCGGCTGGAAGGCTTTAGCTTGGAGGCGAAAAGGTACTTTGATAGCCTGATAAGGACCTACGGCTCTAACGCCCCGGGGCTATTTTATACCTACAAGAACGAACCCAAGGAACTCAACATTGTCTCCGATAACCTGCTGGCGGTGGTAGATAAGCTGAACCGCGAGATTGATAAGCGCGGCGACCCACTGGCTTCGATTATCAGGGGGCAGGACGAGCTCTGGGACGTATCGCTGATGAAGTTCATCTACGAAATGACCCGAAGCTCTCTGCCCGAAAACCTGATGCAGCTGGAGACCAGGGGGCTCCTGGACGTAGACGCCAGCGGCATCCCCGCCGAGGCCAGGGTTAGGATTGAAGAGCTTTTTAACATGGTGACCAGAGGCGAGCTTGACCCCAGCGAGCTAAAAACCGAGCTCGACCGCTGGGGGCTCTTTGAGGAATACGAGGACAGGTTCTTCGCCATCTTCAAGAAGAGCCGCCGATAAACCCAATATATAATGTAGGAAAGTCATCGCATGGATTACGAACGAATGATAATAAGACCACCCAGCGAGGCCAACAGCCTTCTGCTGCCGATAACCATCGGCTGCTCTCATAATAAGTGCACCTTTTGCAGCACCTATCTTGGAGTCAAGTTCCGCATAAGGCCGCTGGAGGATATCAAGCGGGATATCGACAAGGTAGCGAAAAACTATAGCCGGAGCCTGAGGCGGGTATTCCTGGAAGACGGAGACGCCATTATCGCCCCCCAGCGTCGGCTGGTAGAGGTACTCAAGTACCTTAACCAGAAATTCCCCAACCTGGAGAGAATCGGTACCTACACCACCCCCCAAGCCGTCCTGATAAAGAGCCTTGACGAACTCAAGGAGCTGCACCGGCTCGGGCTTAAGATTGCCTATATGGGTGTGGAGACGGGAGACGAAGAGCTGCTGAAAAAGATTAATAAGGGGGCAACCTACGACCAGATAGTCGAAGCGGGGAGGAAGATAACAGAGGCGGGTATTACCCTTTCGGTTACGGTAATACTGGGGCTGGGGGGGCCTGAGGGCAGTAAAAACCACGCCCTCAAGACCGCCAAGATACTCTCCGATATCGACCCCGATTTCGCCGGTGCCCTGACCATTTTGCTCGTCTCCGGTACCCCCCTCCACAAGGACTGGGAAGAGGGTAAGTTTACGCTAATATCGCCCTTCCAGTCTCTAGCCGAGCTGAAGATGATAATAGAAAACGCCAACTTCACCGACTGCTTCTTCACCGCCAATCACGCCTCCAACTACCTGCCCATTAAGGCAAGGTTGCCCAAGCAGAAGGCGGAGGTGCTCAAGCTTATCAATGAAGTCCTGGAGAGTAAGGATATGTCCCGGCTCCGCCCCGAGTTTACGCGGGCTTTATAGAGGAAGGACGGCTAAGGCTTGAATATTTCGGTAATCGAAGCCAGAGACCTTGCCGAGGCGTGGTTCCTCTGCCTGCGCAAGACGCTCACCGAGGGCCATGAGTATAAGATTGACCGCGGGAGCTACGCCGGCCAGCACCGCAAGGAGCTTGACTTTGTTGCCGTCCAGGTCATGAACCCCGCCACCAGGCCCCTCGTCCCCACCACCCCCCAGGGTGTGCCCCCACCCACCTCAATGGAATACATAGAAGACTACCTTCCTTATCTTATGACCGCCCACAAAGGCAAAGGCGAGCAGTACACCTACGGCCAGTACCTGGAGAAGCAGATACCCAAAGTCATTGAAATGTATAAGCAGGACGGCTATGATACCAACCAGGCTTTTATGGCCGTGGGCGGTAAGGAGTCCATTACTCTGGACGACCCGCCCTGCCTGAGGGCGATAGATACCAGAATCCGTGATAATAAGCTGAAGTTCATCGTCTATTTTAGGTCGTGGGACTTATGGGCCGGCTTCCCCTCGAACCTGGGCGCCATCCAGCTACTTAAAGAATACATGGCCGGGGAGATAGGCGTCGATGACGGCGAGCTCCTCGCCCTGAGCAAAGGCCTGCACCTCTACGAATATTCCTGGGAGCTGGCCAGGGCTACCGCCAGACTGTAGGAGGTAAGTAAGAGATGAAGGACATAGTATCTCAGGAAGTATTGGCCAAGTTCCCCAACTATATTCGGGGGGTGGTTATTGCCCGCGGCGTTGATAACCACGGCGAGAAGCCGCGGCTGATTGAGCTGTTAAGTGAGGGGGTAGCCAAGGCTACCCAGGACGAGTCCCTGCAGCAGATTAAAGCCCACCCCCGCATCGCCAGCTGGAGGCAGGCTTATTCTGATTTTGGCACCAACCCCAACAAGTTCTACTGCTCCATTGAGTCGCTGGGGCGGCGGGCGCGGCGGGGCGACCAGCTACCCTATATTAATACTCTGGTAGCCCTCTTTAACTACTTCTCCCTGAAGCATATGGTGCCCAGCGGCGGCGATGACCTGGATGCGGCTGACGGCGATCTCCGCCTCACGCTGGCTAAGGGCGACGAGCCCTTTACCCCACTGAACTCGGATGCGGTTGAGTATGCGCCAGCGGGGGAGGTAATCTATGTTGACAACAGCAAGGTAATGTGCCGACGCTGGAACTGGAGGCAGGGCGACCAGACCAAGCTTACCCCCGACACAGCCAATGTGGCTATAAACGTGGACTGCCTGCCGCCGGTGGCTAAGGGCGAAGCCGGAGCCATAACCGAAGAGCTGGCTGGTTTAGTCAGGGAGTTCTGCGGCGGCGAGGTAAAACACCTGCTGCTCGATGCCGCCCGTAACGAGGCAGAGATATAGGCTAAGCGCCGTCGCTATAAAAGCTTATCCCCAGCCCCCTGGGACCCGTAATCAGCGCCGCCACCGGGTTGAACTCGCACAGGAGAAGCTCAACACAATTAAACCGCTCAGCCGCCATCTGTTTAACCTTCTCGGCTTCATCCAGTGAGCGGGTGTGCTCCACCATAATATGCACCTGGGTTTTGGTACCTACCCTCTGCTCCACTATCTCCATTAGCTTCTTTATCGCTTTTGGTTTAGTTCTGACCCGGGTTACAGGCTCCACCAGTCCCGTAGCCGAAGACACTTCAATAATGGGCTTGATACTAAGCACGGTGCCCATCAAAGCCGCCGCCCGCCCCACGCGACCGCTTTTTGCCAGGTAGGAAAGGGTGTCAAAGAGGAGAATGCAGTTCACCCTTTCCCTCACCTTGCTGACTGCCTCAACTATCTGTGGTATATCCTTGCCTGAGGCAGCGGCTCGGGCTGCGGCCAGGGTTACAAGTCCCATGGCGCCCACCGTGGTCTTGGAGTCAAATACCTCTATCTTGACACCGGGAAGCTCTTTCTGAGCCATCTCCTTAGCCAGGGTGGCTGACTTTAAGCACATGCTGAGCGCGCCCGATATGGTGACGCAAAAAATGCTATCCACCTTCTGGCTTAGCTGGCGGTAGGTTTCAAGATAGTCGGCGGGTGCCGGCGCTGAGGAGGTTGGGTACTTATCAGCTTTTTCGACAAGCTGGAAAAGCTCGTCGGGGGTTTTCAGGTCTATGCCGTCCTTGTAGGTCTTATCGGTAAAAATGGCTTGCAGCGGGACTACCCGAATGTCGTATTCCTCTACAAGCTCCCTGGGGATGGTAACCGCACTGTCGACAACAACGCCTACCTTACTCACGGCTGTCACCTCCAGGATAATTCAGCGGGATAGATTTTAGGCTGTGTCGCCGGACACAGCCTTATCGGTATCGCTCATTCCCATAAGCGTACTTACCACCAGGGAAAAGTCTTGCCACTCCGACAGCCTCTTGGCCAGGAACCGCCGCCCCTTGTCGGTTATCCGGTAGTATCTCCTGGCCCGTCGCTCGGTGGTCTGCTGCCGCCAGCTCTTGACCAGCCCTTTGAGCTCCAACCGCTGGAGGGCAGGGTAGATGGTCCCCCCTTTGAGCTTGAGATAGCCGGTAGTCCTTTTCTCCAGCTCCTTGATAATGTTATAGCCGTAGGTCTGCGCTTCGTTAATCAGATAAAGAAGCGCTGTCTCGGTAATTCCCTTCTTCAGCTGCTCGATGTGCTGCCTTTTCATGGACGTATTGTTAACCTACTATATAGTATTACTACCCATTTTGACACCGAATAATTAACTTGTCAATACCGTGTGAAAAACAGGGCTAGTCCTTAACCCTTACATGGAGGTAGAGGTCACCGGATTTCTTGCCTTTCTTGGCGCCCATGCCCTTAAGCCTGATTTGAGTCCCCGACTTAATCCCGGCTGGAATCTTAACCATCAGCTTCTTCTTCCGCCCGTTTCTTTTATAGGTGACCTCTCTTTCGCCGCCGCTGGCAGCCTCGGCCTGAGGAATCTCAAGCCCAGTGTGCCGGTCGAGCACTACCGGGGGCTCAAAGGCAACGCCGAGAAGCCGCCGCAGGGCAAACCGGCTCACCCTAGCCATTATCTTGGCAGACTGCCTTTCCAGCCAGCTCGGCTTATAGGTGGAAACATTGGTATATTGATAGCCTGGCTGATAGGCGAAACCCCTCCCCCCGAAGAACATATCATTAAGGAACTCGGGGTCGAACCTGAGCCCGGCCTGGGCGAACATGCGGCTCAGCTCTTCATACATAGCCCGGTTGGAGAAGGTCTGTCGGAAGATATCCTGCTGGGAATAGCCGCCGTAACCAGCGCCGTCATACTGCCGCCTCCTGCCCTCGTCGCCGAGCACCCCATAAGCCTCATTTATCTCCTTAAAGCGCTCGGTGGCCGGCTCTTCGTTGCCGGGGTTGATATCGGGGTGATACTTAAAGGCGAGTTTCCTGAAAGCCTTCTTTATCTCATCCTGGTTGGCATTCTCAGGGATGCCCAGAATCTGGTAATAATCTTTCACATGCCTCTCTATCTAAGACTTAACATTGGGGTATGATTAGGGTTATTATAGCATTAAAACCCTTGACAGCACAGCCGCGGGGGATTTTCCCCACCCTAGTCCTCGGAGCCTGGAGGCAGCACTAGTGGGTGGGTGGGAAGAAAGAACGGGGGGAGCGGGGGGGAAACAGATGATTAAAGGAATTACGGAGGTTATAAGTGGAGCCGATTAACGCCATCGTCGAGATGGTCCTGCAAGCCAAGAAGCTGGTGGTCTTTACCGGAGCTGGCGTCAGCACCGAATCGGGTATCTCCGACTTTCGCAGCCCGGGGGGAATCTGGGACCGCTTCGACCCCAGCGAGCTTAACTACCAGACCTTTATGGCCAGCGAGGGAGGAAGGGAGAAGTACTGGCAATTCTCCAGAGCGCTCTGGCCCGAGATAGCCGGTGCCGAGCCCAACCCCGGCCACCACGCCATCGCTGAGCTCCACCGCCTGGGCAGATTGGACTGCGTCATTACCCAGAATATTGACAATCTGCACCAGAGAGCGGGGGTGCCCGAAGCCAAGGTTATTGAGCTGCACGGCACAATGAAGTGGGTCAACTGCCTGGAGTGCGGGCAAAGATACCCCAGGGAGCAAATCCAGGCCAGGCTTGATGCCGGAACAAAAGTCCCGCGCTGTGATGGCTGCGGCGGCATCATGAAGCCGGCTACTGTCTCCTTCGGCCAGCCCATGCCCGAACGAGAAACCCGCCAGGCTGAGGTGGCGGCAGCCGCCTGCGACCTCTTCCTGTCCGTCGGCTCATCACTGGTGGTCTACCCCGCCGCCCAGATGCCCCTAATCGCCAAGGATAACGGCGCCAGACTGGTTATCATTAACCTGACGCCCACCCCCCACGACCATTATGCCGATATTGTCATTAATGAAAAGACCGGCCCGGTCCTGTCTAAAATAGCGAAACGGGTAAAGGCAAAATTAAGTTGAAACTGAAACTGATTGTCTTCAGCCTGCTGCTACTCTGCCTGCTCGGTGGGGGCTGCTCTTCAGTTCCCGATTTTGATGACAACCTCAACTCAATCGTGAAGCCCTATCGCTTCAACTTCATCAATTGGGAGCTGAGGGCTATGGCTTACGAAACCAGGCAATGGCTCGGCTGTGACCAGGCAGAAATCGATAGCCCAACCGATACGGTGATAGAGTATTTTTCTCTGGTTGAGCAAATAAGAAGCCTGGAATGGGAGATAGCCGCCAACGAGACGGGCAACCTGGCCTCGCTTGAAGACGAATTAAACGACCTGGAGGAGCAGCGAGCCGCTTTAGTCGGCAGCGTGGAGAAGATTATCGCCGACCAGATAAAAGAGGTCCTAAACGAGCAGGGCATCTTTCACCCCCTGGATAAATATATAAGGGTAACGCTTACCTTCCCGCCGGTTAATTTCATACTGGGTGAACTGCCCTACCTGCTGGTGATTTCACCCCGGGAGCGTATAGAGAGCATGCGGGAGATAGCCCTGCGCTCTAACCTCACCCTGGAGGAAATCGAGAGCATTGAAGCTGAGGCTGATGAACTGGGGGTCTCCTCGCTGGTGGTGGAGCTGGGCGGGACGGGGGCGCTTTACCCCACCCTGGTCACCAGCGACGCCAGCCTGCGCTTTACCATCGACACCGCCGTTGAGGAATGGCTGCACCAGTACCTGGCTCTCAAGCCGCTGGGCTTTCGCTACATACTGGACCTGCTCGGCATATCCCGAAGCTATGAAATCGCCACCATGAACGAAACCCTGGCCAGCATGGTCAGCACGGAGATCGGCGCCATCGTCCGTGAAAAATACTACCCCGACTACGAAAACGGCGCCCAGACAGAATCGGACTCGGGGTTTGACTTTAACCGAGAGATGAGGGAGATAAGGATAGCCGTTGATGAATACCTGGCTCAGGGAGAAATTGAGCTTGCCGAGGAATTTATGGAAGAGAAACGGCAGTACCTGCTCTCGATGGGCTATTACATCAGGAAGCTGAACCAGGCCTACTTCGCCTTCCACGGGGCTTATGCCGACGAGCCGACCTCGGTCAGTCCCATCGGCTTTGAGCTTAAAAGGCTTCGAGCACGGAGCGAATCGCTCAGGGACTTTCTGAACACGGTTGCCGCCATGACCGGACGGCAGGAATTGCGGGAGCTGCTTGATAGTCTCCAGTGAGGCTGGGCTTCAGCCGAAGAAGTGAATGTAAAACATAGCGTAATCGGACGGGATACAGTCCATGATAAAGCAAATGGACAGGTTCCACAAAACGATGCCGAAGAGGACAATGTTCAACAGCCACAAAGCCTTTTGCTGCCTGAAGTAATAAAGGATAAAGGCAAGGGCTATAGCTATGCCACCCTTGACCAGCATACTGCTGCCAATAGATGCCATTATGGGATTAAGTTCCACCGCCCCCACCGATAAAGCCGTCTTAGTTAAAAAAGCGTCCACAACATTCAGAGTCACGAACAAGGCTGCTGGCATTCATTTACCCCTAGCTTATTAAATCACTCACACACGACATCCCAACCCACCAAACAATACTACAATAATAAATAGGATAAATGGTGGATGTCAAGATTACTTTACTTAACTTTACCTATCCACCAGGCATAATACCAGACTCTAAAAAAGGGCACCAACACCGCAACAATTGGTCAAGGCGTTGATGCCCTATTAATATCGGGGAAGCCCCTTTGAGCCTTTAGTCCGGGCGCTTTAGCGGAGATAAAAATTCCCGGCCATGGCGGCGGCGTCTATCCGCCCGTAGCCCACTTCAAAGCCATTAACCTGCTGGCAGCCGTTCTCCAGCGCCGCCCTGACCTCATCATTGAGGTTGCCATCGCCATTGGTATCGGTGAGCTCAGCGAACAGAATTGCCGCCAGCCCGCTGACATAGGCGGTGGCGAAAGAAGTACCTGTCTTGTAGCCGTAGTCATCACCGGGCAGAGTGGAGTAGATATCAAAGCCCGGGGCTGCCACATCAACCCAGTCGCCGTAGTTTGACAGCAGCGCCAGGGTGTCATCCTGTTCCGTAGCCGCCACGGCAATACAGTGCTCGTAATAAGCCGGGTAAACCGGCAGCTGGCTGCCCCCGTTACCAGCGGCAGCTATGATTATCGCTCCCTGATTCCAGGCATAGTTCACAGCCTCTTCCAGCCCCGCCGAAGGCTCACTGATCTCAATGCTTACATTAATAACACTGGCTCCGTTATCAACCGCCCAGATAATACCCTGAGCCACCGCTGATGCCTGAGCACGCCCATTATCGTCAGCCACCTTAACGTTCAGCAGCTGACTCTGCGGGGCGACACCGACAACGCCCAGGCCATTATCGCCGTAAGCGGCGATAATCCCGGCGACATGAGTG
This sequence comes from Dehalococcoidia bacterium, assembly GCA_030616265.1. Taxonomy (GTDB): domain Bacteria; phylum Chloroflexota; class Dehalococcoidia; order Dehalococcoidales; family BS750m-G39; genus E44-bin88. The sequence continues at coordinate 1,761 of JAUWXS010000011.1, read as the reverse complement.
CCGTGCCCGTAAACGTCACCGGCAACAGGGCTGCTGGTAAAGTTAGCCTCAGCCACCACCTTACCGTCAAGGTCTTCATGGCCACGGTCAATACCGGTATCAAGGACAGCCACCACTATCTCCGAGCCGCCGGTGGTGGTCCGCCACAACTCCCCTATCTGAATGTGAGCCAGCGCCCACTGCCTATCCATGTAGGGGTCGTTGGGAGCCAATGCCTCAAATGAAAGAGTGGCGGCGTTGCCTTCAGGCTCCTGTTCGGCGACATCCCCGCTGGCGGCGGCATTCTCGGCCGGCACCATCAGGATATGGACGGTGTTAGCGGTGACCGCGTTGCCGTCCGCCCCCACCGAGACGGCGATGAGGCCGATGATGACTATTGGAGCTATAAATCGTAGTATCCTCATTTATAAGTATAGTTGCATAGTCTCACCTCCGTATGAATAGCTATATAGTCGCAGAATAGAGGGTTATTTAGTAGGATGACTTCTGTCATAGTCCTTTTGGTGCTTTTTATGCCCCTTGACCAATTGCGGCGGTGGGTAAGATGGGTTTAAGACAGGATTAGTGCCCTTGACAGGTGTCACCTAGTTAGAGTACGATTTACTCAGTACTATTTACTTAGTACTAAAAAAATGAAAATTTTTGGTTGACCAGTCTCAATAGTGCTGGCCCTTATTCTTGCGGGCTTTGCCTTCCTGTACTTCTCCCCCCGAATAGGGTCGGTTTTTGTTTTAGAAAAGGCATGCTATGGGAAGATAAAGGATTCACCTAAAAATACAGGGAAGTTCAGAAGTGAAAAAGAAAATCTTTAGTATCTTATTTGCCCTGGTGCTGGTGCTTGGCTTCACTCTGGCAGCGCCACTGCCGGCGGGGGCGAATGGTGGGCCCGTCCACAATGTAACTCAAGGTACCTATTACGGGACAATCCAGTCCGCTATTAACGCCGCTAACCCCGGCGATACCATTAATGTGGCGGCGGGTGGGTATGCTGAGGATTTATCCATTGATAAGTCCCTCACCCTCCAGGGCGCTGGCGCTGGGGTGACCACTATCACCGGCACCGGCGGTACGGCATACATGGTCACCATAAACCTGGATGATGAGACGGTCGTCTTTGACGGGTTTACCGTATTTGACGGACCTTATCCGATATACCTTGAGGGGGTAACCAACGGCAGCAGCCTCACCATCAGTAACAATATCCTCCGTGACTGCGTGGGCGCAGCAATATACTGCCCCGCGGGCGTTCTGCTTAACAGCAGTGTAACCATTGAGGGCAATGAAATCTCTGACGCTGATATTGGAATAGACTTTGGGCTGATAACGGGAGACAGTGAGCTTACCATCCAGGGTAACAATATCTACGGCAATGTTGATATTGGAATATACTTTGGGCTGATAACGGGAGGCAGCGTAACCATTGAGGGCAATGAAATCTCTGACGCTGTTATTGGAATATTCTTTTGGGAGATAACGGGAGGCAGTGAGCTTACCATCTGGGGTAACAATATCTACGACAATTTTGAGGGCATACGTCTCGATGAGGTAAGCGAGGGCAGTGCCGTTGCCATCCAGAACAATGATATCCACGGCAATAACCAGTATGCCGTTATCGTTGACGATAACTTGACTGGCGCTCCATTAAATGCCACCCTCAACTGGTGGGGTGATGCCACCGGGCCTTCCCACGCTGATAACCCACACGGCACCGGGCAAGGGGGCGATGTGGTTAGCGACAATATAAACTTCATACCCTGGTAT
>JAUWXS010000079.1 GCA_030616265.1 Dehalococcoidia bacterium | reverse complement strand
CTCTTAAACACCCCCTCGAACTCTACTGTCATTCTGAAGGAGCACAGCGACTGAAGAATCTCAAGAGAGTCAATAGAGGTTCCACCTTTATCGGGTAGGTCGGGTGGGACGAAAAACCTGGGAGGTGGTGGGCACACCCCCCAAGTTAAGGAGTGGAACTCATTAGGGTGGGTCAGGGTGGGACAACAAGACCTGCGCCAACATGGTGGAGAGGCTGGGCGGAGAGCAAACCCCAATAAAGGGTCTCATAGGGGTCTAACCCCTGTAGGGCGGGAGGGTGGGAAAAATAACCTCAGAGGGGAGGGGATGGGGGAAAAGAAAGCCAAAGTAGCTGGAAGCTAAGACACCATTTAGCCAAACCCCCTCATTATGGTATAATACCCAAGTGATAAATCTACCCTTTGGTTCTACCATTTCCCCCTAGAAGAGAAGTGTAAGGAGGCGCAAACATGCACCAAGGTCAAAAGGCTATTGTCCTCTTCAATGAGGTCGGCAAAGATGATGTGGCCACCGTCGGGGGCAAAGGGGCAAATCTGGGCGAAATGACCCAGGCCGGCATACCCGTCCCACAGGGCTTCATTGTAATCGCAGACGCCTATTTTGACTTCCTGGAAAAGTCATCGGTCAAGGATAAAATCGCCAGCTGGCTCAAGCCCCTCGACCCCAACGACAGCAAGCAGCTCCAGCAGGTCGCCACCGTCATTAAAAAGCTAATCCTCGACATCCCCATGCCCCCCGAACTGACCGAAAAGATTGAAAAAGCCTACAACGATATGGGCGGTGGGCTGGTGGCGGTGCGCTCCTCGGCGACGGCGGAAGACCTGCCCGAAGCCTCCTTTGCCGGCCAGCAGAGCACCTTCCTCAACGTGCAGGGGGGAAAACAGGTGGTAGCCGCCGTACAGGGATGCTGGGCGTCCCTTTTCGAACCACGGGCTATCTTCTACCGCCACCACCAGGGCTTTGACCATTTCAAGGTGGGCATCGCCGTGCCGGTGCAAAAAATGATTCAATCCAAAACCTCGGGGGTAATGTTCACCCTGGAGCCGGTAACCAGCAATAGCGACCGGATTGTTATCGAGGCAGTCTTCGGGCTGGGCGAGGCTATCGTCTCCGGCGAGATAACCCCCGACCTCTATGTTTTAGCTAAAGATAGTCTAAAAATCCTCAAGCAGAAGACGGTCAGTCAAGAGGTGCAGTTAATCAAAAATCCAGATGCCGACGCCGAAGAGGCTAATATCTGGGTGCCCCTCCCCGCCTCGACCAAGTCCCAGCGGAAACTGACCGAGAGCGAAATCACTAAACTGGCCCAGCTGGGCAAACAGCTAGAAGACCACTACCACTTCCCTCAAGATATCGAGTGGGCCAAAGAGGATAATAAAATCTATATCCTCCAGACCCGCCCGGTAACCACCATCAAGGAAAAAGCCGAGGTTGAGCCTGAAATTACCGCCCCGGTGCTACTCAGCGGCGAAAAGGCAAGCCCGGGTATTGCCTCAGGGCCGGTGCAGATAGTTCCCCAGGCCTCACAGATAGATAAGGTAAAAAGCGGCGACGTGATGGTGGCGGAGATGACCACCCCCGACTTTGTGCCGGCCATGAAACGCGCCGTAGCCATTGTCACCAACCGCGGGGGCAGGACTGCCCACGCCGCCATCGTCAGCCGGGAGTTGGGGATTCCCTGTATCGTCGGCGCTGAGAAGGCAACACAGATCCTGAAAAACGGACAGGTAATCACTGTGGATGGCTCACACGGCAAAATCTACGACGGCAAGATTACCCGAAGAATCAAAACCACCGCCGTTGCCGATATCCTCAGGGAGGCCATCAAGACCGAGACCAGGGTCTATGTAAATCTGGCTCAGCCCGAGCTGGCCGAAAATGTCGCCCGCCGTAATGTTGACGGCGTGGGCCTGCTGCGAGCCGAATTCATGGTTGCCCAGATCGGCGAGCACCCCCAGTACATGATTAAACAAAACCGGGGCAAAGATTTTGTCGAAAAGCTCTATCAGGGCATCAACACCTTCGCCAAGGCGTTTGACCCCCGCCCCGTAGTCTACCGCACCACCGATTTTAAGACCAATGAATACCGAAAGCTCAAGGGCGGTGAAGAATACGAGTCCGAAGAAGAGAACCCTATGCTCGGCTACCGGGGTGCCTCGCGATACATCACCGACATCGAGGTTTTTAAGCTGGAGATAGAGGCCGTAAAGCAAGTGAGGCAGAAGTACAAAAATCTCTGGGTAATGATTCCCTTCGTCCGCACCGTTGACGAGATGGCTAGAACCAAGCAACTCCTGGAAGCCGAGGGGCTAAAGCGCTCTAAAGACTTTAAGCTGTGGATGATGGTTGAGGTGCCATCCAACATCTTTCTCATCGAAAAATTCCTTGAAGTCGGCATTGACGGTATTTCCATCGGCTCCAACGACCTGACCCAGCTCATACTGGGCATTGACCGCGACAGCGAAAAGCTGGCCAGCACCTTTGACGAAAGAAATGAGGCAGTGCTTATCGCCCTGGAGAGGGCAATCACCGTATCCAAGGCTATGGGCGTCACCTCTTCTATCTGCGGGCAGGCGCCCTCGGAATACCCCGAGCTTACCGAGAAGCTGGTAAAATGGGGCATCAACTCGGTTTCAGTAAGCCCGGATATGATTGGCACCACCAGAGAGATAATTGCTAAAGCCGAAGCCAAATTAAAAGGGCGATGATTGGTGAGCTTAATATCCGCCAGCTAGCCGAAGAAAGGGAGGAGAGCCTCTCCCCCCGTGCCGTGAAGAGCAAGTCTTCGCAGGGCAGGCTCAAACCTGAAGAGCCCTGCCCGGTGCGCACTGCCTTTCAGCATGACCGCGACCGCATCATCCACAGCAAGTCTTTTCGGCGGCTCAAGCATAAGACGCAGGTCTTTATCGCCCCCCTGGGCGACCACTATGTAACCCGGCTCACCCATACCCTGGAGGTGGCGCAGATAGCCCGCACCATCGCCCGCGCCCTGAACCTCAACGAAGACCTGACCGAAGCCATTGCCCTCGGCCACGACCTGGGACACACCCCCTTCGGCCATGTCGGCGAGGAGGTGCTGGACGAGCTTTATAATGAGGGCTTCAGCCATAACGAGCAGAGCCTGCGCGTGGTCGACAGCCTGGAGAATAACGGCCAGGGGCTTAACCTCACCTGGGAGGTGAGAGACGGCATTAAAAACCACTCCAAGACCAAGGAGGATATTCAGGGCGAAGGCGGCGGCGAAGCCAACACCTTTGAGGGCGCCGTGGTCAAGATTTCGGATTCGGTGGCTTATATCAACCATGATATTGACGACGCCATAAGGGCGGGCATGATTACCGAGGGCGACCTGCCCGTGTTAGCCATCGCCAAATTGGGCAATACCCACTCCCGGCGCATCAATACCATGGTCTGTGATATTATTGAGCACTCATGGGCGGTAAGAGAAGATAGCACGGAAAACCCCGCTATAACCATGAGCCCCGAGATTCTGGAGGCGACCAATAACCTGCGCAACTTCCTCTTTGAGCGGGTCTATAATATACGCTCCGCCCAGGAAGAATCGGAACGGGCCAGGGAGATAGTCCGCTCGCTCTATAAGTATTTTAACGAGCATGAAGACAGAATGCCCCCGGAATACAGTTTCTACAAAGACAAGCTGGAACGGAGGGTTGTTGACTATATCGCGGGTATGACCGACCTCTACGCCATGAGAATGGCTGAAGAGATTTCCCCCGCTCAAGCCAAACCCGAAAAGAAGAGCCCTAAAAAAGAGCCAAAAGACAACCCCCCCCCGGAAGTACAATCCCCCACCATGTTTTGAGGAGAGGGACAAATGGGGAGCCTAAGAGGGGCAAAGCCCCTGATAGCCTAAACGGGGAGTCTAAGAGGGGCGAAGCCCCTCTTGAAAGAAATTAGTTCCCCTTCCCCTGGCTAAGGGGAAGTGTATAAAGGGGATAGGGTTACAAAACATTCATTATGAGCGTTATCGACGACGTAAAACAAAAGCTGGACATCATAGACATCATCGGCCAGCATGTCACCCTGACCAAAAGCGGGCGCACCTTCCGGGGGCTGTGCCCCTTCC
>JAUWXS010000149.1 GCA_030616265.1 Dehalococcoidia bacterium | reverse complement strand
TTGAGCGGCATTCGCAAGGCCTGTGAAAAAAGGCCCTTGCCGACCGGTATCGTCGATAAGCTGGTTGACGATATCGAGGCTGAGCTTTACCAGCTGGGCAAGGCGGAGGTAGCCAGCACTATCGTCGGCGACATTGTAATGGAACGGCTCAAAAATCTGGACCACATTGCCTATATCCGTTTTGCCAGCGTCTACCGGGAGTTTGCCGACATCACGGCCCTGAAAGAGGAGGTAGATACCCTGCTTGATGCCGAAGCTGAAACCTCTAGCCCCTCCAGCCAGCTGCCCCTGCTCCCCGATGAGGAGCTGGCCGGGGTGGACAAGAGTCGCCGGAGGAAGAGGAGATGACCCTGGCCAATAATAAAACCGCCAAAAAACCGCTGATTGACCGCACCCAGATTGCGCGGGTTATCTTTAAGATCGCCGAGTCTATCGGCATGTCGGATAGAGAGCAAGTGGAGCAGCTCACGGCTCAAGTGATCGAGCGCCTGGAACAGACGCCCTCCCTGATTGCCACGGAGCTGGCCGAGCAGCCGTTACCGGGGATGGAGCACCTGGTGGTAAAGCCTCGCCCAAAAAGCCGGCTGCCCAGCGACGGGGAAATTGGGGCCTTGGTCAAAGAAATCCTAGAGGCCGAAGAGCCAGCCAAACGAGAGGAGGTCCAGCCTCAAATGGAAACAACCACAGTCGTTAAGTCCCGGGTTCAGCCCTCATCGGGCGCTAGTCTCACCGAAAACGCTCTTCGTGTCCTGGAGAAAAGGTATCTCAAGAAAGACAAACAGGGCAAGGTTGTTGAGACACCGGAGGAGATGTTGCACCGGGTGGCGCAGGCTATCGCCTCCGCCGAGCTTATCTATGACCCCAAGGCTGATGTCAAGGCGAGGGAAGATGAGTTCTACCAGCTGATGGCCGACCTGGAGTTCCTGCCCAACTCCCCCACCCTGATGAACGCCGGGCGGGAGCTGGGTCAGCTCTCAGCCTGCTTTGTCCTTCCCGTTGACGACTCAATGGAGTCTATATTCGATGCCGTAAAAAATACCGCCCTTATCCACAAGAGCGGCGGCGGCACCGGATTTTCTTTCTCGCGCTTGAGGCCGGAGAAGGACAGGGTTGGCTCTACCGGTGGGGTAGCCAGCGGTCCCGTTTCCTTTATGCGCGCCTTTGATATCGCCACCGATGTCATCAAGCAGGGGGGGATGCGGCGGGGGGCGAACATGGCTATCCTTAATGTTGACCACCCCGATATTATGAATTTTATCACGGCCAAGGCTGACCCGACGGCTTTTACCAACTTCAACCTCTCGGTGGCGGTAACCACCGAGTTCATGGAGGCGGTCAAGACGGGCACCGACTACGAACTGGTAAACCCCCGCACCAAAGAGGTGGATAAGAAAATCAATGCCAAAAAGGTATTCGACGATATAATAGAGATGGCTTGGCTAACCGGTGACCCGGGCATTGTCTTTATCGACCAGATAAACAAAGACAACCCCACCCCCCAGTTGGGCAAAATCGAATCCACCAATCCCTGCGGCGAGCAGCCCCTGCTGCCTTACGAGTCCTGCAATCTGGGCTCAATCAACCTGGTCCGAATGCTAAAAGCCAGCAACGGTAAGGCTGAGATTGATTATCCCCGGCTGGCCTTGACGGTCAAGACTGCCGTCAGGTTTTTGGATAACGTCATTGATGTCAATAAGTTCCCCCTCCCCCAGATAAAGGATATGACCAAGAAGTCGAGAAAAATCGGGCTGGGGGTAATGGGCTTTGCCGACATGCTGCTCATGCTGGGCATCCCCTATAACTCGGAGGGGGCGCTCAAGGTCGGCACCGAGGTTATGCGCTTCGTCCACGACGAGGCGGATAAAGCCTCGGCGGGCTTGGCGGAGGAGCGGGGCGGCTTTCCCGCTTTTGAGGGCAGCATCTACGATGTCCCCGGCGACGCCAAGATGAGAAACGCTTCCTGTACCACTATCGCTCCCACCGGCACCCTGAGCATAATCGCTGGCTGCTCCAGCGGCATCGAGCCCCTCTTCGCCCTGAGCTATACCCGCAATATCCTGGACGGCGCCCAGCTGGTTGAGGTGAACCCCCAGTTTGAGAAAGTGGCCAGGGGCGAGGGCTTCTACTCCGACGAGCTGATGAAGCAACTGGCGGAGGGGGCTAAACTCCACGATATGG
>JAUWXS010000117.1 GCA_030616265.1 Dehalococcoidia bacterium | reverse complement strand
GGTTAAGGGCAATGTCCTGGCTTCGGATGCTATGTTCCCCTTCCCCGATGTGGTAGAAGCGGCAGCCAAAGCCGGGGTTACGGCCATTATCCAGCCCGGTGGTTCGATAAGGGACGAAGACTCAATTAAGGCGGCTGATGCCCATAATATGGCGATGGTGTTTACCGGCGTCAGGCACTTCAGGCATTAAGCTCTAATCCGGGAGGGAGGCTATGGCTAACGTAGTTCTGGTTTCCGATATGCTTAGAGGTTTCCTGGAAGAAGGTTATCCTCTTTATTGCGGGGAGAGCGCCCGGCGCATAGTCCCCAGTATTCAACGCCTGCTCGAGCAGGAGATTGCTCAGGGCTCTACCGTGTTCTTCCTTTGCGACCATCACGCCCCCGATGACCCCGAGTTCAGCATGTTCCCCCCCCACGCCATTGAGGGCACTGCCGAAGCCGAGGTCATCCCCGAGCTAGCCAAATACAAGGGCGAGGTAATCCCCAAAAAGACCTACAGCTCATTTTTCGGCACCCCGCTTGAGGAGAAGCTGAAAAAGCTGAAGCCGAAGAAGGTGATTGTCTGCGGGGTGTGCACTCACATATGCGTACTGTATGCGGTGGCTGACGCCCGGATCCGTGGTTACGAGGTGGAGGTGCCGGTTGACTGCGTTGCCTCCTTCGACGAGAAGTCGCACCAATTTGCCCTGGATTATATTGAAAACACCCTGGGGGCTAGGTTGACCAACCTGGTGACCAGTCGGGCTAAGCCGGCTAAATTCGAACCTCTGGAAGCCGTTCTCTCCGGGGAGACGGCTGATGTTTACTTCGCCCGCACCGTAGAAATACTGCGCAAAGAAGGGATTAACCCGGTGGCGACCATGGAGTTCTTCGCCGGTAGGGCGGGGGTATTATGTGGTATGGAGGAGGTCAAGGCGCTACTAGCCCGGGTTCTGCCCAAGGACAAGTGTGAGGTGTGGGCTCTGGCTGAGGGTGAGACTATTAAGGGGAGGGAGGTGGTGCTGCGCATCACCGCCCCCTACCAGAGCTACGGACTTTATGAGACGGCGATTGATGGCATCCTGGCCCACTGCAGCGGCTGGGCGACGGCTGCCCGGGAGTGTGTGGAAGCCGCCCAGGGGATACCGGTGGTCAGCTTTGGCGCCCGCCATGTTTACCCCACGGTGGCGGGAATAATGGATTACGCCGCTATTGTCGGCGGTTGCGTTGGCTGCTCCAGTATCGCCGGGGCTAAGCTGGCTGGTGTTGAGCCGTCGGGGACGATACCCCACGCCCTGATTTTAGTTATCGGGGATACGGTTAAAGCTACCCAGGCCTTCGATAAGCATATGCCAGTGGGAGTGCCCCGCGTCGCCCTTGTTGATACCTTTAAGGACGAGGTGGAAGAATCGCTGTTGGTGGCTCAGGCCATGGGGGAGAAGCTCACCAGCGTGCGCCTTGATACCCCGCCGGAGCGGGGGCGGGTTACCCCCGAGCTGGTCAAGGAGGTCAGAGCCAGGCTGGACATGGCTGGCTTCAAGAAGGTCAAGATTTTCGCCAGTGGCGGTATTAACCTGGAGCGCATCAGGCAGTTTGTTGAAGCCGGAGCGCCGGTTGATGCCTTCGGCGTCGGTAGCTATATCAGCGGGGCTAAGCCAATTGACTTTACCGCCGACCTCCACGAGATGGAAGGCAAGCCAATAGCCAAGCGGGGACGAATCCCCGGCATTACCCCCAACCCCAGGCTCAAGCGCATAATGTGATAGCTATAATCTAAACCGATTATTGTTGAGTAAGGGAGAGATTTATGCTAGAGCAAATGGTCGACTTCTTCCAATCCTGGTTCGTTTACCCCGGTCTCGAGTGGAATCTTATGCTGCTGGGTATCGGTCTGGCGTTTGCCTTTGGCGCCATATGGTTTGCTGCTTACTGGACGCCAATACTTAAGAAACCATGGGCGTGGGCAGTGCTGGCTGGCAGTGCCATTCTGACCCTGGTGGCAGTTAGCTTTGTTCAACTCCCCCTCCAGATTTGGGTCGGTAGGGCACTAAACCATTTCTGGAGCACAGAGGTTCTTATAGACTGGCTGCTGCTGGCGGGGATACCAACCATACTCCTCACCGGGCTGGTTCAGGAAGGGTCGAAGCTGGTGCCGGTGGTGGTCTACTGGTGGCGCAAGGGCAGGCGCATTGACCCCAAGACGGGGCTGATAATCGGGGCTGTAGCCGGCTTAGGTTTTGGTGTCTTTGAGGCGGTGTGGGCGCACAATAGCGTCTTTGCCGCTGGCTGGACCTGGTCGACGGTTCAGATTGGTGGGGTGGTGGCACTGGCTCCATTCTGGGAGAGGTTATTTGCCGTCGGCTTTCACATCGCCGCCAGCGCCTTAGCCGGCTACGGACTAGCTAAGGGTTGGGGATGGCAGTTCTATCTCATCGCTGCTTTTGCCCATGCCTGCTTGAACTACAGCGTGATTCTTCTACAGCTGGGGCATGTCACGGTGATTCAACTGGAAATACTTGTCGCCGTATGGGCAGCGCTGGTAGCGGCTGCCGCCCTCTGGCTGCGGTGGCGTAAGTCGGCAGAGCCAACCCTAGCTGAAGTTAGTCCGGCTTAAACTTGAGGTGTAGAACCTGTTTAGTATCCTGGCTGACCTTCGCCCGCTCGTCCAGGCGCCAGCCGACTAGCCACAGGATCTGCTCAGGTGAGCAGACAAGGGGAATTTGCCCGCGCCAGGCACGGGGGATTTTGGCGTCTATCATAAACTCGCCCAATTTCTTGGGCTGAGCTAAGCCCAGCGGCTGAAACCTGTCCCCCCGCCGCCGGGGCCGCACCAGCAGCTTATGGCCGCTTTTGCCCAGGTCAAGGTAGGCGGTGAAGTCGTCCTCTTCATCGCTCATCTCTTCTCGCTTTATAATAGCCGCCTCTACGCGCCAGCCGGGAAGCCGGGTCTCGCCGGGAATGTTCAGCGGAAACTCGCCTTTTAGAGGGGGGAGGGGGGATAGGGCAGCCAGGTCCGAGGTTAACAGGTATCGGTTGTATTCT